>NZ_JBSFYC010000037.1:0-75106 GCF_053595675.1 Streptomyces sp. NPDC002446
ACCGCCATCTGGCACAACTGGACCGCAGGCACACCAGCCAAACGCTCACTGATCGCGTACGACCACTGAAGACATCGGACTCAATCATCTAGGGGCTGCCACGTCACCTGCGTGTTGTGCCCTGCCGAGCGCTGCCCGTAACGCTGTTGGGCGCCGAGGTGCCGCGCCGTGTCGTACGAGAAGCCGCCCGCGGACGGGGCCCGGGCCGCCGCCGCCCGCCGCCGCCCGCCGCCGCCCCTGTCACGTGTGCGGCGGCCGCCCGAATTGGGATAATCGGGTGCAAGGGGTAGGGGCTCTGGCCGACCGCCCTGGAGAGGGAGCGTCCCGTGACCGCTGTGCCCGTGGATGATCACGAAGACTTCGCCGACGCCGACCGCGGCTTCATCGCCGGGCTCGACCCGCCCGAGATCACCATGGACGACGGCCGGCTGGTCTGGGACGCCGAGGCCTACGGCTTCCTGGCCCAGAACTGCCCCGACACCGCCCACGAGAGCCTGTGGCGCCAGGGCCGGCTGGTGAGCCGCCAAGGCCTGTACGAGGTCACGGACGGTATCTACCAGGCCCGCGGTCTGGACCTGTCCCATATGACGCTGGTCGAGGGCGATCACGGCGTGGTCGTCATCGACCCGCTCCGCTCCGCCGAGACCGCCGCCGCGGCCCTGGAGCTCTACCGCAAGCACCGCGGCGACCGGCCGGTCTCCGCACTGATCTACACCCACCCGCACGGAGATCACTTCGGCGGCGCACGCGGCGTACTGCCGCACGGCCAGGACCCCGTACCGGTGCTCGCGCCCGCCGGCTTCCTCGCCCATGCGGTCAGCGAGCAGATCTACGCCGGGACCGCGATGGCCCGGCGCGCCGTCTACATGTACGGCGCCGAGCTCCCCAAAGGGCCGGACGGCCAGATCGGCTGCGGGCTGGGCGCCGCCCACTCCACCGGCACCATGACACTGATCCCGCCGACCGTGGACATCACCAGCACCGGCCAGGAGGAGATCGTCGACGGCGTGCACCTCGTCTTCCAGCTCACCCCGGACACCGAGGCGCCCGCCGAGATGAACTTCTGCTTCCCGGCGCACCGGGCGCTGTGCCTGGCCGAGAACGCCACCCACACCCTGCACAACGTCCTGACGCTGCGCGGCGGCGCCGTCCGCGACGCCCGGGCCTGGTCCCGCTACCTGGGCGAGGCCCTCGCCCTCTTCGGCGACGACGTGGACGTCGCCTTCGCCTCCCACCACTGGCCGACCTGGGGCCAGGACCGCATCAAGACCCTGCTGGCCAACCAGCGCGACCTGTACGCCTACCTGCACGACCAGACCCTGCGGCTGCTCAACCAGGGGCTCACCGGCCCCGAGATCGCCGAGGAGCTGCGGCTGCCACCGGACCTGGAGCGGGCCTGGGCCCACCACGGCTACTACGGCTCGCTCAACCACAACGTCAAGGCGATCTACCAGCGCTACCTGGGCTGGTTCGACGGCAACCCCGCGCACCTGTGGGAGCACCCGCCGGCCGAGCAGGCCAAGCGCTATGTGCACACCCTGGGAGGCGTCGAGGCCACCGTGGACGCGGGCAAGCAGTACGCCGCCGAAGGCGATCTGCGGTTCGCCGCCACCCTCCTCAACCACGCCGTCTTCGCCGACCCGAAGAACCTCCGCGCCCGCCGCGAACTGGCCCTCGTCTACGAACGGCTGGGCCACGGCTGCGAGAACGGCACCTGGCGCAACTTCTACCTCACCGGCGCCATGGAACTGCGCGGCACCCTCGCCGAACCGCTGCCGGCCACCACCACCTGCGACCTGGCCCGCGCCCGCACCGTCGACCAGCTCCTCGACTCGCTCGCCATCCGCATCGACGGCCCGCGCGCCTGGTCCACCGGGCTCACCCTCGACCTCTACCTCCCCGACGAGGAGCGGACCTGGCACCTGACGCTCTCCAACGGGGCCCTGACCCACCTCAGTTCACCCGGCGCGCCCACCCCGTCCGACGACCGCGGCCCGGATCTGACCCTCACCCTCACCAAGCCCCAGCTGCTCGACCTCCTCACCGGCCGCGGTCCGGCCGAGGCCGACCGGCACGGTGAGACCGGGGCGCTCAACCAGCTCCTCGGCCTCCTCAGCCCCCCGGACCCCACCTTCCCCATCGTCACGCCCTGACCGGGCACCGCCCCGCCCACCGGCGTCAACTTCGCGCCCCCGGCCGCCCACGCCACCCTGCGCCACCCTCGCCAAATCTGGGGCAAACTGGGCTCGTGGCGTGCAGCATTCCCGAGGAGTCGACCAGTTTCGTCGGTCGGCGGAGCGAACTACAGCAGATCGACCAGGAGTTGACGGAGCACCGGCTGGTCACCCTGACCGGGCCCGGCGGGGTGGGCAAGACCCGGGTCGCCCTACGCGTCGCCCGCGCGGCGGCACCGCGCTTCCCCGACGGTGTCCGATGGGCCGAGCTATGGCCCTTACACAACGACGGGCGGCTGCTGTCCACCGTCTGCGACGCCGTCGGCCTGGCCGACCACACCTCCCGCACACCCGCCGCGGCGCTGTGCGCATGGCTCGCCGACAAACGGCTGCTGCTGGTGCTGGACTCGTGCGAACACCTCGTCGACGCCTGCCGCGACCTCCTCGGCGACCTGCTCACGGCCGCCCCGCACCTGACCGTGCTGGTCACCAGCCGGCAGCCGATGGACCTCGCCGGCGAGTGGACCCGCGAGATCGGCCCGCTGCCCTGCACCGGCGACAACGACGCGCTGGCCCTGCTCACCGAACGGGCCGGCGCTGCCGCACCCGGTCTGCGGCTCACCGACCCCCGGCACGCGGCGGCCGCCGAGACCATCTGCCGGCGCCTCGAAGGCATCCCGCTGGCCCTGGAGCTGGCCGGCGCCCAGCTCGCGAACAGCTCCGTGGAGCGCATCGCCGAGCGGCTCACCTCCCGCTTCGACGCCCTCGACGGCGACCCGCCGACGCGGCTCCCGCGGCACCGGACGCTGCGCTGCGCCATCGGCTGGAGCCATGAGCTGTGCACACCCCTGGAGCGGCTGCTGTGGGCCCGGCTCTCCGTCTTCCGGGGCACCTTCGACGAGGAGTCGGCGGCCGCGGTGTGCGCCGGCGGGCCGCTCACCGAGCACGAGGTGAGCACCGTACTCGCCGGGCTCGCCGCCAAGTCGGTGCTCACCCGCGAGGGCACGCGCTACCGCATGCTCGACACACTGCGCGAGTACGGCCGGCTGTGGCTCGGCGAACTGGGCGAGACGGCGGCCCTCGCGGACCGGCACGCCGGGTACTTCGTCGACTTCGGGCGCCGCGCGGAACCGGGCTGGCTGGGCCCCGAACAGGTCCGCTGGTACCACAGGATCGCCGACGCCCACGCCGATCTGTGCACCGCCCTGGACCACCTCCTGGTCGCCGACCCGGAGCGCGCCCAGGAGCTCGGCGCCTCGGTCGGCTTCTTCTGGAGCTGCTGCGGCCATCTGCACGAGGCCCGCGACTACCTGGCCCGCGCCCTCGCCGCGCACCCCGGACCGGGCCGGGCCCGCACCCGGGCGCTGTGGGCGCTGGGCATCGCCGTCCTCCTGCAGGGTGATCTGCCGCTGGCCGACGCCCTGGGCCTGGAGTGCGCCCAGGCGGCGCGGGCGGGCGACGACGCGGAGGAGGTGCTGCAGGCCGGCCACCTCATCGGCCTCACCCATCTGATGGCCGGCCGGCCGATGTCCGCGCACACCGTCGTCGAGCAGGTCCTCGGACCGCCGCCGGACGGCCCGTTCGACTCGCCCGGACGGCTGCGCTGCCACCTCGTGCGCATCTTCGCGCTGACCTGCCTCGGCAAGCTCGACGAGGCCCGCGCCGAGGCCACCGCGCTGCGCCGCGGCTGTGTGCAGCGCGGCGAACACTGGAGCCGCTCCTACACCGACTACCAGCTCTCCCTGATCTCGCTCTTCCAGGGCCGCTCCGAGGAGTCGGAAGCGCACGCCCGTGCCATGCTCGCCGCCAAGCACAGCATCGGCGACACGTTCGGGATCGCCCTCGGCCTGGACCTGCTCGCGGCCGCGCTGGCGGCCAAGGGCGACGGTGCGGCCGCCGCCCGGGTCTACGGCATCGGCCAGGCCATCTGGCGCACCGTCGGGCACCCCCAGCGCGGCACCCCGGAACTGCGTGCGGTACGCGAGGAGTGCGAGCAGCGGGCCCGCGCGGCGCTCGGCGACGACGTCTACGCGGAGGTCTTCCACAAGGCCGGCGAGGAACGCCCCGAGGTCTCGCTCGCCCGGGTCCTGGCGGGCGAGCTCTGAGACCGCCGGCCGCCCCGGTTCACCCGGCCGCCTCGCAGGCCAGCGCGTACAGCAGCTCGTAGGCGGTGGTGATCATCCGGCAGGCGCGGCCGCGGCGGGTGGCCAGCGCCGCCAGGCCGGTCTGCGACGCCGGGTGGAAGCCGAGGAACGCCTGCTGGCCGAAGGTCGCCCCGACATGGAAGAGCAGCGGGCCGCGCGGTCCGGGGTGCTGGTACCACGTCAGGGTGTGGGTGTTGCGGTGCCGCCAGCCGCGGCGCAGCAGCGGGACCTGGACGTCACGCAGCGGCCGGACCAGCGGTGTGTCCTCGGGGGAGAGGTGCGCTTCGAGGTAGCCGAGCAGATCCCCCGGGGTGGCGCGGACCGACCCGACGGCGGCGAAGGCGCCCATGTCGGTGCTGCGCACCGGCGTCACGCCGTTCGCCCGGTGGCCGATGGCGTCGGTGCCGGTGGCCCCCGGGGCCAGGGTGGTGTCCTTCAACCCGAGCGGGCGCAGCACACGGTCGGTGAGCAGGTCCGGGTAGCCGGCGCCCGCGGCCTGGGCCATGGCCGGGCCGAGCAGCGCCAGCCCGAAGTTGGAGTAGCGCCAGCGGGTGCCGGGACGGTTCCGGGGCCGGGTCCGGGCGAAGGTGTGCAGCAGGCGCTCGGTGTCGTAGGTCGCGTACCCGCTGGTGTTCGGATGGATGAGGGCACCGGGGATCAGGTCGGTGGGGATCCGCGGCAGCCCCGAGGTGTGGGTGGCCAGGTGCCGCAGGGAGATCCGCCGCGAGCGCGGGTGCGGCAGCGGCAGGTCCGGCAGATGCGCGGCGAGCGGATCGTCCAGCGCCAGCACCCCGGCCCGGGCCAGGTCGGCCAGCAGCAGCACGGTGAAGGTCTTCGACAGCGAGCCCACTTCGTAGCGCAGCGCGTGGCGGGGCGTGGGCGGGGTGAGGGCACGGCCGCCGGTGAGCACGGTGCGCAGGCCGCGCCGGGTGACCGCGAGCACCACGTCCGGCGCGTCGATCAGGGTGACCGCCTCCGCCAGGCGCTCGGCGAGCGCGGGACCGCGTACCGGGCCCATCAGACGGCGGACATCGCCCGGGAGGTGGCCATCGCGGAGGCGAACGCGGCGACCAGGGTGGGGTGGTGGACCTGGTCGAAGACGTACGCCGGGTCCCCCTCGGGCATCCGGCGCTGGACGGGCATCGCCCCGGAGGCCGACTGCGCGGCGGCGTAGCGCTCCCACAGCCCCGCGTCCAGCGAGGGCCGCGGCAGACAGGCGTCGACCACGAGGAGCTCGCCCAGCAGGTCCCAGTGCTCCAGGTCCGCCCAGTCGTCCATCCAGGCCGGCAGATACCGCGTGAGGTAGTCGGCGATGGCCGGCGGAATGTGCTCGGGGGACTCGCCCCAGTTGGTGAGGTGGAAGACCGTGTGGGTGATGTCGTAGGCGATGTGCAGCTGCACCGTCCAGGGTTCGGCCAGCTGCCCCAGCCAGGTGCGGGTCACGGCCTGCTCGAAGTCGCTGCTGGGTGCGAGGCCCAGCTTGCGCTCCGCGTTGAGCACACCGAGCCGCCGGTTGGGCATCATCTCCAGCGCCGTCCAGGTGCCGGTGCGCCGGCAGACCCCCACCATCGCCTCCAGCCCCGGATGGCGGTGGCCCAGCTCGTGGAAGGGCGCATAGACCTCCAGCGGTACGGGGGAGAGCGGCTCGTCGTGCTGGAGGCGGGCCAGTACGTTGCCGCCGTCCAGCAGCTCGCGCCAGGCGAAGTCCAGCAGCTGCCCGGCGTGGTGCTTCTGCCGGGACCCGGCCACGCCCTCCCGGAACAGCACCTGCATGTTCATCGCCAGCTCCCCGATGGGCTTGAGCCGTTCGGCGACCGCGCCGTTGGTGACGAAGTCGTCGGGGGTCAGCCGGAAGTGCTCACGGTGCTCGTCGAGCCAGGACAGGGCCCGGTCGCCGACACCGTGCAGCAGGGCGGGGGATGCGGCCGTCACGGTCACGGGGCTGTCTCGCTTTCACGCAGGGTCCGCCCGCTCACCTGCGCCGGGCCCCCGGCCGACGGACCGGGCTCGGCCTCGTCTGCGGCGATCCGGGCGAGGGTGGCGGCGAACGCGGTCACCAGGGTGGAGTGGTAGCAGGCGAGGAACGCCTCGGCGGCGTCGCCGGACGACGGCGCGGCGCCCGTCTCGGGCACGCTGCCGTCGGCCGCCTGCGCTTCGGCGAGCCGCTGCCAGGCCACCGGGTCGTACGGCGCCGCCGGCAGACAGGCCGTCACGGCCAGCAGCTCGCCCACCAGGTCCCACAGCTCCTCCGCCAGCCAGGTGTCCAGCCAGGAGGGAAGCCACAGCCGCAGATAGCTGGCGAGTTCGAGGGACATCCGCTGCCGGTTGCGGCCCCAGTCGGTGAGGTGGAAGACGTCATGGGTCACGCCGTAGACCGCCCTGCGGTCCAGCGCCCACGGCTCCGGCAGCCGGCCGAGCCCGGTCTGGGCCAGCACGGCGGCGAAGTCGGCGTGCTGCCGCAGCCCGATCCGCCGCTCCGCGTTGAGCACACCGAGCGTACGGGTGTGATCCTGGCGCGCCACCCGCCAGCCGCTCAGCCGCGTGGTCGTCTGCAGCAGGCCGTCGACCTCGGCATGGCGCAGTCCGGCCTGGGCGAAGATCCCGTAGAGCTCCACCGGATAGGTGGCGAACGGCTCTCCGCGGACCAGCTCGGCGAAGAGCTCGCCGTCCCGGGTCTCGTTCCAGGCGAACGAGAACAGGGCGCGGGCCGCCTGGCGGATGTCCTCCCGTGGGTGCAGCACCCCGATCAGCTGCGTCAGTTCGGCGAGTTCGCCCAGGGGTTTGAGGGTCAGATTCGGATCGGCGTCCGTCGTCACGTCCGGGGGCAGCCGGAAGAACCCGCGCGCCCCCTCCAGCCACCCCAGGCTGCCTAGGACCATCCGGTCCAGCAGCCCGGGATCGCTGGGGGCGGCGGTCACCAGCCCCTCCCGTAGAACCGCTGGGCGGCCACGACGTGCAGCGCGACCCGCGGGTCGGCGCCGCCCATCTGGCGGACGAACGCCAGCCCGCTGTCCAGTCCCAGGGTCAGCGGTACGTCGGGAAGCCGGGCCAGCCAGCGGCCCAGCCCGGCCGCCTGCAGCCAGTCCCGGCGGCGCACCGCCCGGACGAAGCCGCGGGCCAGATCGTCGGTACGGGGTGCCAGTTGCTCGGCGAGGCCGGATCCCAGTTTGGGCAGCGCGAGCGCCGCCAGCTGGGACACCTGGTGGGAAAGCTTCGGCCAGGGGTCGAGCCCGACCCAGCCGGCGTCGGCGTCCGGCGCCGGCGGCCAGGGCTGGGCTCCTCCCGGCAGAAACGCGTGCGAGGCCTCGACCAGGCCCCGGTAGCTCCATAGCGACACCTGTGAGGCATCGGCTCCTGGTGGATAGGCCGCGAGCGCCTGCCGGACCACCGCTTCGTCGTCCGCGCCGACGGGCGCCGTCCGGTGCTCCATCGCGTACGGTGCGAGCGCATCGGCGCCGAGCACCCGGACGGCGGCTGGGCCCAGCGCGTCCTCCTGTCGCAGAATGCCGGACAACGCATAAGGGTCGCCCTCACCCCGCAGGGCGAGGGCGACCCCAGTTGCGGCATCGGCGATCACAGCGCTCAGCGGGACTGCTCCCTGCGTCTGTTCAGCCAACGCTTTTCCCCTCAGCGAGTGTCAGTCTTGGGCCGGGGGGTGGGCGGCGAGAGCAGGAGCAGCGCTGCCAGCAGCAGCACTCCTGCGCACTCGCGGGTGTCGCGGAAGACGCCGTCGGCCTCGGCGGGTTCGAGCAGTCCCTCAACCTCGGCGGCCAGGGTGGCCGTCTCAACGGGCGCAGTGCGATCAGTAATCATGTGATCAACTCCTTTGGCGAATGGGATATCAGATTCGCATCGGTATTTATAGGGCGCAACGGGAAAAATCGGAACATTAGCCATTCCGTGTGACCCTGCGTCAGGAGTCCGACGGCTCCGCGGATCCCCAACTCCCTCCACTTCGCGCAAAGTTGACGACACCTTGGGGAATGTGTGGTGCAGGCACCCATTGGCGCCTCCGGGGTGAGGAGACCGGTCCGGCAGGGTGCCGGCCTGCTCTGTTCGGATGCACGTACGGGCGGCGGCGCACCCCGTCCCCGCCGCCCGCCGCCGCCCTCGCCCACCGCGCGAGATCGGGCGGCCCCCGACCGGCAGCGCCTGCCGCACGATGCGCTCCCGGCGCTGGAAGATCGGGTACCTCCACCGACCGAGGGAAGGGCAAGGACCCCATGTACGACGCACTCCTGGCAGAGACCGTCACCCTCACCGGCCACGGCGGCGACCCCATCGAGGCGTACGCGGCCCGGCCGCTCGTCCCCGGGCCGGTCGGCGGTGTGGTGGTCATCCACCACATGCCCGGCTACGACACCGGCAGCAAGGAGATCACCCGCCGGTTCGCCGCCGAGGGCTTCGCCGCCGTCTGCCCCAACCTCTACAGCCGCGAGGCGCCCGGCGCCGACCCGGACGAGGCGGCCGCGGTGGCCCGCGCGCGCGGCGGCGTCCCCGACGCCCGCCTGGTCGGGGACGTCGCCGGGGCCGCCCGCTACCTGCGCGGACTCACCTCCTCCAACCACCGCGTGGGGACCATCGGGTACTGCTCCGGCGGTCGGCAGTCCTTCCTGGCCGCCTGCAGCCTGGACCTGCAGGCGGCCGTGGACTGCTACGGGGCCTTCATCACCGGCCGTCCGCCCGCGGACTTCCCGATCGCCGTCGAACCGATCGTCCATCTGACCAAGGACCTCGGCTGCCCGCTGCTCGGCCTCTTCGGCGCCGAGGACCAGCACCCGTCCCCGGCGGAGACGGCGGAGCTGGAGAACCAGCTGCGCAAACACGGCAAGGTTCATGCGTTCCACACGTACGAGGGCGCCGGGCACGCCTTCTTCGCGGTGAACCGGCCCAGCTACCACCCACAGGTCGCGCAACAGGCCTGGCAGCGCGTACTGGAGTTCTTCGGGCGCCATCTCAGCGGCTGAGGGGGCCTGGCGCGGAGACGCCCGCCTTGGTGCTGTGACGCCCGAGACGCCTGCCCTGGCGCCGGGACGCCCGCTCTGGCGCCGGGACGCCCGCTCTGGCGCCGAGACGCCGCTCTGGTGCCGAGACGCCCGCTCTGGCGCCGAGACTCCCGCCTGGCGCCGAGACGCCCGGCACGCGGATCACGTCCGGGCCCTGGGCTCCTCGTCCGGCCCCTTGAGCCCTTCGCCCGGCCCCTGGGGCCTTCGTCCGGCTCCTGGCCCTTCGTCTGGCCCCTCGGCCCCTCGTCCGGGTCCTGGGCCCTTCGCCTGGCCCCTCGTCCGGGCCTCTCGTCTGCGCCCCTCCCCGCTGTGCCCCTCTCCGCCGTGTCCCTCCCCGCTGTGCCCCTCTCCGCGGTGTCCCTCCCCGCTGTGCCCCTCTCCGTCGCGCCCCTCCCCGCCGTGCCCCTTCTCCTCCAGACCCGCCCACCCCCCGAAGGGGGGTGGGCGGTGGGAAAAAATCAGGCGGGAGGGGGGTGGGGAAAAACCAGGCGGGAGGGGGTGGCGGCGGGAAAAACCAGGCGGGGAGTTTTCGCCCCCGCTCCCCTAGAGTGCGAGGGTGAGTGCGAGGGTGCCGACGTACAGCATCGGTCAGGCAGCCGGGCTGCTGGGTGTGAGCGCGGAGACCGTCCGCCGGTGGGCCGACGGCTGCCGGCTGCGCATGGAGCGGGACGGCGCGGGGAACCGCGTGATCGACGGCGTGGGCCTGGCGGCGTTCGCCAAGGAGCGCGCCGCCGGTCTGCATCCGGTGCCCGGTGAGGCGCTGACGTCCGTACGGAACTCGTTCGCGGGGATCGTCACCAAGGTGACCATGGACGAGGTGATCGCCCAGGTCGAGATCCAGTCCGGGCCGCACCGGCTGGTGTCGGTCGTCAGCCGGGAGGCGGTCGAGCAGCTGGGGATCGAGGTCGGGGTGACCGCCACCGCCCGGGTGAAGTCCACCCATGTGCACATCGACCGGCCGGGCGAACGGAGTTGAGCCACCCGGGGGACCGGGCCGGGGAAGGGCGGAGCCGGGCCGGGGCGGCTCCCCCTCAGCGGCACAGCAGCGCCGCCCGCAGATCCAGTTTGTGGTCGAGCCGGGACAGATCGCGGCCGGTGAGCATCTCTATGCGCTGGATGCGGTAGTGCACCGTGTTGACATGCAGCTGGAGCGTCTCGGCGGTACGCGCCCATGACCCGTGCTGCGCGAGGAAGGCCTCCAGCGTCTCCAGCAGCATCCGGTGCGAGGCGGTGCCGCCGTGCGCCAGCGGGCCCAGCACCCGGCTGCTGAAGGCCCTGCGGACATCGGCCGGGACTCCGGCGAGCAGGGGCCCCATCGTGGTGAGGTCGTCGACACGGGTCACCCGGGCGCGTCCCGGGGCTTCGGAGCGCGCCACGGCCAGGGCGTAACGGGCTTGGTCCAGCGCGGAGTTGAGCCCCGCCGGTGTGGGCACCAGGGCGCTGACCCCGGCGTGCAGCGGTGCCTGCGGGCGCCAGTCGCGCTCCCCTTCTTCCTCTGCGCCCGGTGTCGTGGGGACGATCGCGACCGCCTCGCCGCCCGGCAGCAGACCTGCCGCGAACGGCCCACGGGGGGAACCGGGGGAGCCGGGGGAGCCGGGAGAGCCGGGGGAGCTGGGGGAGTGCCGCAGTGCCCCGGTCAGTGCGGTCACCGCGCGGTCGCCCCCCTCGCCGTCCAGCGTGGCCACCACGACCCGGTACGGGCCGGTGGCGGGCAGCCCGCAGGCGTGCAGCGCGGCGTCGAGCGCCACACCGTCGGCCGGGTCGGCGGCGGCGAGCGCGATCAGCTCGTCGGCCGCCCGCCGCCGGGGCGGGGGCACCGCCCCGGTGAGGGTGTGGAGGGTGGTGTGCGCGGGCACCCCGACCAGCGCGATCCCGTGTGCGCGGCAGGAGTCGACGAGCGCGTCGGGAACCGTGCCGGGCGTCTCCGCGGCGGCCAGCAGCGCGGCGGCACCGGCGGAGTGCAGCGCCGAGACGAAGCGGTCGGCCTCGGCGCGGTCGTCGCCCGGCGCCCACCACCCCGGACCGCTCAGCACCAGATCGCCCGGCTGCACGGACCGCGCCGGGTCCGCGGTGTCGATGTCGGTGGCGGTGACCCCGCGGACTTCCCGGTCGAGCAGGGCACCGTCGCCCCACAGCAGGGTCAGATCGAGCGACTCGACCTGGAGGAGATCTCGGACGTGCATGTGCTGGCTCCTTGGGCGGCTGCCGGGGACGAGCCCCGGCACCTCGCATTCACGAGGCGAATGCGGGTGCCAGCATCGTAAACCTGGAATATGCCACGCTGATGACCGATTTTGCCTCACAGTGGCGAGGTGGAAGCGTGCCTGAGGGTGGTACCCGTGGTTCAGCGGCGGATCGGACGGGCGGCGCGGTTAGGCGGCGGCGAGCGCGATCTCGGTGGACTTGATCAGTGCGGTGACCTCGGAGCCGGCGGTCAGGCCCAGGTCCTCGACGGCGTCCTTGGTGATCGCGGCGGTCAACTCGCCGCCCGCGACCGCGACCTTGACGCCGGCCATCGCGCCACCGGTGGTGACTCCGGTGACCGTGCCGGGGATCTGGTTGCGGATGCTGACGCCGCCGACCGCGCCGGTGGCCAGCGCGACCTCGGTGGACTTGATCAGGGTGCGCACCGTTGAGCCCGCCGCGATGCCGAGCTCCCCGACCGCCTCCAGGGTGATCGCGGCGGTGATCTCCTGGCCGCCCTCCAGGCGGACCCTGACGGTCGCCATGACCTCGCCCGGGGTGACGGCGAGCACGGTGCCGGTCAGCTGATTGCGGATGCTCAGGCTCATGGAAGTACCTCAGGGGGGAAGCGGACGGTGACGGTGCACACGGCCGGGCGGAGTGAAATGCCCTGATTCATCGCCCGATGGCCGGAACTCTAGTCATCGGTGCGCTAGTCGTCGGTGCGGCCTGCGCGCGGTCACTCGGGCGCCGTCCTTCGTCCGTTCCTCCAAGCGGTCCGCTCCTCGCCTGGCATCTGCCATACAGGTTCGCCCGAAGGATTGCAGGTGCGAGCGTGAGCTGCATATCTTGTCGCACATGCAGTCCTACACGATTGGTCAGGCGGCGCGCCTGCTGGGCGTCAGCCCGGACACCGCCCGTCGCTGGGCCGACGCCGGAAAGGTCGCGACCCACCGCGACGACAGCGGCCGCCGGCTCATCGACGGCCGTGATCTGGCCGCCTTCTCCATCGAGGTGGCACAGCACGGCACCGGTGAGGACGACGGTTCGTACACCTCCGCGCGCAACGCCTTCCCGGGCATCGTCACCGCCGTCACCCTCGGCGATGTCGCCGCCCAGGTCGAGATCCAGGCCGGTCCGCACCGCCTGGTGTCCCTGCTGACCCGGGAAGCGGTGGAGGAACTGGGCCTGGAGGTCGGCATGCAGGCCACCGCCCGTGTGAAGTCCACCAGCGTGCACATCGACCGCACCTGACCCACCGCGGCCGCGGCACCTTCCCGTCACCGCACCGCGACCGGACCGCATCCACCGCCCCCACCGGCCGTCCCCACATCGGCTGCCTCACCCCAGCGGCGTCGCCCGTCCACGGCGCGGCTTCCCCCTCCACCCGGACGGCGTCCGCCGTCCCGTGTCACAAGGAGTCCGCCACATGTCCCAGCTCGTCACCGCGCGCCGCGCCGCCGCCGCGATCGTCACCGCCGCCCTGCTCGTCCCGCTCGCCGCCTGCGGCGACGGCGGCGGCGCGAAGGAGGACGGCGGCAGGAAGTCCGGCGGCGGCGCCGCCAAGGCCGAACTCACCGTGCTGGCCGCCTCGTCGCTGACCGACGTCTTCAAGAAGGCCGGCGCGGCCTACGAGAAGGACCACCCGGGCACCAAGGTGAACTTCTCCTTCGCCGGCTCCCAGGAACTGGCCGCCCAGGTCAAGCAGGACGCACCCGCCGACGCCCTGGTCACCGCCGACACCAAGACCATGGACGGGCTCCGGGCCGACACCGGCACCCCGACCGTGATCGCCAAGAACCGCCTGGTCATCGCGACCGGCGAGGGCAACCCGAAGAAGGTCACCGGCCTCAAGGACCTCGCCGGCAGCGGGCTGAAGGTCGTTCTCGCCGCCCCCGAGGTGCCGGTCGGCCGCTACTCCCAGCAGGTGCTGGAGGCCCAGAAGCTCAAGGTCAAGCCGGTCTCCCAGGAGCCCAACGTCCGCGCCGTCCTCAGCAAGGTGGAGCTCGGCGAGGCCGACGCCGGCCTCGTCTACAAGACGGACGCCGCCACCGCGCCGAAGAAGGTCGACGCCATCGACATCCCCGACGCCCAGAACGCCGTCGCCTCCTACCCGGCCGCGACCCTGAAGTCCTCCGCGCACCAGGCGGCCGCGGCCGCGTTCGTGAAGTGGCTGAGCACGCCCGAGGCACAGAAGATCCTGCGGCAGGCGGGCTTCCAGAAGCCGTAACGGGCCGCGGTGCGCACGGGCCTGTCCGGCTCGGGGGAGCGGACAGTCCCGTGCGCACCGGCGTACGACACCTGCCCACGCCGCCGGTTCCACCCCGGCCCCCGGCCCCCGGCCCCGAGACCCGGGCCCGGCCCGGCGATCCCGACCCCAGGAACACCCGATGACACGCCTTCGCACCCCGGCCGCGCCCCCGGTGGGCAGGCGCCGCACGCCCGGCACCCGCACGCCCGTCGCACTGGCGGTGCCCGCGCTCGTCGCCATTGCGTTCCTGCTGATGCCGCTCGTCGGCGTCCTCGCCCGGACCAGCTGGAGCGAGATCGGCGCCCACCTGACCAGCCCGGGTGTCACCGAGGCGCTCGGCCTGTCCCTGGTGGTCTCCTTCTGGGCGCTGGGGCTCTCGCTGCTGCTGGGCGTACCGCTGGCCTGGCTGCTGGCCCGGGTCCGCTTCCCCGGCAAGGCGCTGGTGCGCTCACTGGTGCTGCTGCCGATGGTGCTGCCGCCGACCGTCGGCGGTGTCGCCCTGCTGCTCGGCTTCGGCCGCCGCGGGCTCCTGGGGCCCTGGCTGGAGGACACCTTCGGCATCGTGCTGCCGTTCCACACCTCGGGCGCCGTGGTCGCCGCCACGTTCGTCTCGATGCCGTTTCTCGTCATCAGCCTGGAGGGCACCCTCGCCGGGCTGCGCCCCCGTTACGAGGAGACCGCGGCCTCCCTCGGCGCCTCGCCCGTACGGGTCTTCTGCACGGTCACCCTCCCCATGGTCGCCCCCGGTCTCGCCGCCGGCGCCGCGCTGACCTGGGCCCGCGCGCTCGGCGAGTTCGGCGCCACGATCACCTTCGCCGGCAATCTGCCCGGCACCACCCAGACCCTGCCGCTCCAGGTCTATCTGCTGCTCCAGAACTCGCCGGAGGCCGCCACCTCGGTCTCCCTGCTGCTGCTCGCCATCGCCATGGCCGTACTGGTCTGTCTGCGCGGCCGCTGGAGCGGCACCGCCACCGACCGCACGGCCCGTGGCGGGCCGGCCGCCGAGGACCCGACCCCCGGCCTCCCGGACGCGCCCGGCTCCGCCGGCGAACCGCCCGCCGTCCCGCCCGCCGCACCCGCCGGACGCTGGCCGCTGCACGCCGATCTCACCGGCTTCAACCAGCTGACCCTGGACGCCGAACCGGGCACCACCATCGCCGTCGTCGGGCCCAACGGCGCGGGCAAGACCACCCTGCTGCGCGCCCTGCTCGGCCTCACCCCGCGCGCCCGCGCCACGCTGCGCCTCGGCGACAGCGACGTCACCACGCTGCCTCCGCACCGCCGCGGCGTCGCCTGGGTCCCCCAGGACGGCGCGCTCTTCCCGCATCTGAGCGCCCTGAGCAACACCGCGTACGGGCTGCGGGCCCACGGCACCGCCCGCGCCGAGGCCCGCCGCACCGCCCAGCAGTGGCTCGACCGGCTCGGCGTGGGCCACCTCGCGCACCGCAGGCCCGCCCAGCTCTCCGGCGGCCAGGCCCAACGCGTCGCGCTGGCCAGGGCGCTCGCCGCCCGGCCCCGGCTGCTGCTGCTCGACGAGCCGCTCGCTGCGCTCGACCAGACCACCCGCGCCCATGTCCGCCACACCCTGCGCAGCCATCTCGCGGACTTCGGCGGCGTCTGTCTGATCGTCACCCATGACCCGGTCGAAGCGGTCTCGCTCGCCGACCGCGTCCTCGTCCTCGACGAGGGACGAGCCCTCCAGGACGCCCCGCCCGCCGAGGTCACCCGCCATCCCCGCTCCCCCTGGGTCGCCCGGATGCTGGGCCGTAACGCCTGGCCGGGCACCGCGACCGGCGACGGTCTCGCGCTCGCCGACGGCGGTCACCTCGTCGTCGCCGACCCCGTCGCCAAGGGCTCCCGGGCGCTGGCGATCATCGCCCCCGAGGCCGTGTCCGTACACCTCGACAGGCCCGCGGGCAGCCCCCGCAACGTCTGGCCCGGGACCGTACGGGAGATCACCTCGGCGGGCAGCCGGCTACGCGTCCTCATCACCTCGCCCCAGGCCCCCGACCTGGTGGCCGAAATCACCCCCTCGGCCGCCCTGGAACTCGGCCTCGCCGACGGGGTGTCCGTATGGACCAGCGTCAAGGCCACCGAGGTCTCGCTCGTGACGCTCTGAGGATCAGCCGTGCGGCGTGGCGGCCGGCTCCAGCACGAACACCGGGATCACCCGGTCCGTCTTCTGCTGGTAGTCGGCGTAATCCGGGTACGCCCGGACCGCGCGCTCCCACCACAGGCTCTTCTCCTCGCCGGTCACCTCACGCGCCGTCATGTCCTGGCGCACCGGCCCGTCCTGGAGTTCCACCCGGGGGTCCGCCACGACATTGTGGTACCAGACCGGGTGCCGGGGCGCGCCGCCCAGGGAGGCCACCGCCGCATAGGTCCCTTCGTGCTCCACCCGCATCAGCGGGGTCTTGCGGATCCTGCCGCTCTTCGCTCCCCGGGTGGTGAGGAGGACGACGGGCATTCCGCGCATCGTGGTGCCTTCCGTGCCGCCGGAGCCCTCGTACAGCTCCACCTGCTCGCGCACCCACTGCGTCGGGCTCGGCTCGTACTCACCCTGAAGAGGCATGCTGTCCGTCCCATCTGCCAGGACTCATGTGCTGGCCGGTGTGGTTCCGATCACCGCCGGAGCAGGGGCGCCCGCCGGTGGCCGTCTGACCTTCACTCAACAACCAATGACCTTCACTCAACAACCGAGGCACAGGCAATCATCCCGCCCCGCCGACGTGTCCCGACCGCACCGTTCGCGGCGGTCTTCCCCGGCGGCCGCGGCGCGCCTACGGTCAGCACCGATGAGCACCCAGTGGTCCACCCCTCCCGCCGCCGAGCCGTCCGCCGCCCGCACCACCCTCGAACGGAACGCCATCGGCACCGGTGACCTGGTCTTCTTCGTGGTGGCCGCGGCCGCCCCGCTGACCGTCATGGCCGGCGCCGCTCCGGTGGCGATCGGCATGGCCGGCCGGGCGGCGCCGCTGGGCTACCTCCTGTCCGGGCTGCTGCTGATCGTCTTCGCCGCCGGCTTCACCGCGATGAGCCGCTACGTCCGCAACGCCGGCGCGTTCTACGCGTACATCGGCCGCGGGCTCGGCCGGGCGGCCGGCGCCGGCTCGGCGTATGTGGCCGTGCTGTCGTACAACGCCATCGAGGCCGGCCTGCTGGCGGTCTTCGGCTGGTTCACCGCATCCGGGTTCCGGGACCTGACCGGGGCGGCCGTCCCGTGGTGGGCCTGGGCCCTGGCCGGCCTCGTGGCCATCGCGGTCCTCGGCTACCGCAGGGTCACCCTCAGCGCCAAGGTGCTCGGCGTCGCGCTGGCGCTGGAGGTGCTGATCCTGCTGGTCTTCGAGGCCGCGGTGTGGGCCCACGGCGGCGGGCCGGACGGGCCGCAGTTCGCCGCGCTCTCCCCGGAACACCTCGGCACCGCGGGCGCCGGCGGGATGTTCGTGCTCGCCGTCGGCGCGTTCATCGGCTTCGAGGCCACCGCGATCTACGCGGAGGAGGCGCGCCGCCCCGAGCGCTCGGTGCCGTACGCCACCTACACGGCCGTCGGATTCCTCGCGCTCTTCTACACCTTCACGGTCTGGACGGTCATCAACGCCTACGGGGCGGACCGCGCCCAGACGGTCGCGAACGGCAGCGCGGGCACCGAGATGGTCTTCGCCGCCACCGGACGGTTCGCCGGGGCCTGGGCCGCCGACGCCATGCACCTCCTCATCGTCACCAGCGCCTTCGCCGCCACCCTCGCCTTCCACAACGCCGCCGCCCGCTACTTCTACGCCCTGGGCCGCGAAGGTCTGCTGCCCCGCCGCCTCGGCACGGTCACCGCGCACAGCGGATCCCCGGCCACCGCCGTCCTCCTCCAGTCGGCGATCGCCCTGCTCGTCGTGCTCGCCACGGTCCTCACCGGCCAGGACCCCTACGCCGTGACCTTCCTGTGGACCAACGGCACCGGGATCCTCGGCGTCATGCTGCTGCAGGCGCTCGCCGCCGTCGCCGTCCTCGGGTTCTTCCGCCACGACCGCCGCGGGCTGCCCGCCTGGCGGGTGCGGGCCGCGCCCCTGGTCGCCGCGGCCGGTCTCGCCGTACTGATCGTGCTGGTCTGCGCCCACTTCGACCTGCTGACGAACGCGCCGACGGGCGTCAACCTCGCGCTGCTGTCGCCGCTGCCGCTCGCCTTCGCGCTCGGAACCGCCGTGGCGCTGCGCATCCGGCGCCGGGACCCGGGGGCGTACGAGCGGCTGACGACGGTGGACGCGGAGCGCGGCTGAGCAACGCAGCGGGCCCTGTCCGCCGCACCGGGAGGTGCCGCGGACAGGGCCCGAGGGATCAGCTGACGGGTCAGGACACCAGCTCCGCCGGCTCACGGCTACGGCGGTGCTGCTCCTCCCAGTTCGCCAGCGCCGCGCCACAGGCATGGTCCAGATGGCGCAGCCCGGTCAGGTCGAGCTCCACGTCGCGGTCGGCGGGCAGGGCGTCGAGCTGGTCGAGGATCTTCGGCAGCCGCAGGAAGGTGGCGTTGCCGACGGCCCGTACGAGCACCGGCTCGTCCGCGTCGTCCGGGGTGTGCACCTCCAGGTGGACATGGGAGGTCTCCCAGGCCGTCTTCGCCACGGCCATCAGCAGGCCGATGAGGACGCCCTCGAACATGTTCACCGTGACGATCGCGATGGCGGTGACCAGCAGCACGACGGCCTCACCGCGGTGCTCGCGCCACAGCGGCCGCAGCTCGCGCACCGGGATGAGCTTGCAGCCCGAGAACACCAGGACACCCGCCAGCGCGGCCACCGGCACCACGCCCAGCGCGGCCGGGAACGCCGCGGCGAACACCAGCAGCCATACGCCGTGCAGCACCCGCGAGGCCTTGGTCTTCGCGCCCGCGTGGACGTTGGCGGCACTGCGCACGATGACCGCGGTCATCGGCAGCGCGCCGAGCACACCGCACACCGCATTGCCCGCCCCCTGGGCCATCAGCTCCTTGTCGTAGTCGGTCTTCGGCCCGTCGTGCAGCCGGTCGACCGCGGCGGCGCTGAAGAGGGACTCGGCCGACGCGATCAGCGCGAAGGCCAGGACCGTGCCCAGCACCCCGACGTCGGCGAGCCTGCCCAGGTCGGTGAGGCCGGGCGGCTGGATCGCGTCCAGCAGCCCGCTGACCTTGACGCGGGCGACGGGCAGATCCAGCGCCCAGACCGAGAGGGTGGCGAGCGCCACCGCGGCCAGCGGCGCGGGCAGGATCCGCGCGGCGCGCCGCCAGCGGGGCCACAGCACCAGGACGGCGATGGTGCCGGTGCCGACGGCGAGCGCACAGAGCGCGGTCCGGGACCCCACGGTGTCGGCGACCAGGCCCGGCAGCGAGCCGATGTTCGCCAGTCCGCTGCCCGGTGCCTTGGCGTCGGTGAGGGCGTAGAGCTGTCCGGCGATCAGCACCAGGCCGATGCCGGCCAGCATGCCCTGGACGACGGCGACCGAGATCGCGCGGAACCAGCGCCCCAACTTCAGGGCGCCCATGGCGAGTTGCAGTACACCGGCGGCCAGCACCAGCGCGCCCAGCGTGCCGAGGCCGTACTCCTTGACGGCTTCGAAGACCAGCACCGTCAGGCCGGCGGCCGGGCCGCTGACCTGCAGGCTGCTGCCGGGGAGCAGACCGGTGAGCAGTCCGCCGACGATACCGGTGACCAGGCCCAGCTCGGCCGGTACGCCGGAGGCGACCGCCACGCCGACGCAGAGCGGAACGGCCACGAGGAAGACGACGAGGGAGGCGGTGAAGTCCGCCCGGAACGAGGTGAGTTGCTTCATGGCGTGTACCCCCGCCTTCACAGCGGGAGGAACAGGTCGGAGGCCGGATGATGTGCGGCCACCATGCCGGTGTGCACCTCGTAGAACCAGCCGTGCAGATTCACCTCTCCGGCGTCCAGCCGTTCCTGGACGCAGGGGTAGCCGCGCAGCCGGTCGAGCTGCTGGCGGACGTGCTGCTGGACCGCGGCCGAGACCGTCGGTTCGTCGTCCTTGGGCAGTTCGTCGGAGAGCTGCTGCGCCAGCCAGTCGCGTACCGCGGGCGCGCCGGTCAGGTCCTCACCGCGGGCCTTGGCCCCGACGGCGCCGCAGTGCGAATGGCCGCACACGACGATGTCGGCCACCTGCAGCACGCGCATCGCGTACTCGATGGTGGCGGCCTCCGCGCAGGCCGCCATGCCCTCTTGGTAGACGGGCACGGCGTTGCCGGCCGTGCGCAGTTCGAACAGTTCGCCGGGCCGTGCGCCGGTGATCAGGGACGGCACGACGCGGGAGTCGGAGCAGGTGATGAACAGGGCGAGGGGCGACTGGCCGGCCGCGAGCCGGCCATAGGTCTCCTGCTCCTCACGCCGGTCGGCGATACGGGCCATCAGGCCCCGGGCATGCTGAATGAAGGTCTCCACTGGGAGGTCTCCTGCTGAAGTGTGGTGCCACTGTGGGGTGGTGGCGGATACGTGCGAGGTGCGGATGGTGCGGCAGACCGCCACGACCTCGCTCAGCAGCGGAACACGCAGTGCAGGACGGGGAGTCTCTCCGGTCTCGGTGCGGCCTTGGTGGAGCTGTGTGCGGGAGCGGGGTCGCACTCCGAGCCGTGGCGCAGCCGGTCGACGTTCCCGTACGGCAGCGGCCGTCCGCCGTGGCGGGGGGCTCCGAGGGTGGTGTACGCGGAACCGCGGGCCTTGCCCCGATCGTTCTCGCGCTTGGTCTTTTCCTCGTTGGTGTCACCGGCGGGTTTGACGGACGACTTGGTGCCCGCGGACTGGGTGGCAAGTGCGGATGCGCTGGCGGCCGTTGACGCGCCGCCGAGCAGGAACGCCAGGATCGCGGCGAGGGCGGCCAGCGCGAGGCGCCAGGCGCGCAGCGCCGGTGTACGGGATATGCCGGTGCCTTTCCGCGTCATCGCTCCCCCGTGGATCGTCCACACGACTAAACGTCCCCCAATAGTGCATCACTCAGGTTTCCCGCGTGATAACGAGAAATGACGCCAAGTTTCAAGACTTTTTCGGACGGTACGGGAGAGGGCGGGTGTGGCGTCCGGTACCCGCCGGCCGTGTCCGTCGGCCGGGCGCGAGCTCAGGCCCGTTCCGTCTCCGTACGCGTCGTTGCGGGGGCCGGGACGGGGTGTGCGGGCCGTCTGGCGGCCCAGAGGACGATGGGTATGACCGCCAGGGCGAGGAGCCCTCCGGACAGTGCGAGAGCCGGGTAGCCGCCGGCCACCACGATCAGTCCCGAGGAGGCGCCTCCGGTGGCGCCGGCGATCGAGATGCCGACGTCCACCAGCCCCTGGGCCGCGGCCCGGTCGGCGGGCGGCAGTGCGTCGGTGACGATGGCGGTGCCGCTGACCAGGCCGAAGTTCCAGCCGAGGCCGAGCAGTACGAGGGCGGTGGCGAGCGCGGGCACGGAGTGCGGGGATGCCGTGGCCGCCAGGACACCGGCCGCCAGCAGGGTCAGCCCGGATGCCGCGGCCGTCCACAGCCGGCCGACCCGGTCGACGAGCAGACCGGTGAGCGGTGACGGCAGGAACATGGCGCCGACGTGGAGGGCGATGACGAACCCGGCGTCCTGGGTGCTGTGCCCGTGGGCGCGCATGTGCACGGGCGTCATCGTCATGATCGCGATCATCACGAGCTGGGTGACGACCATGACCAGCGTGCCCATGACCACACGCCGTCGCTGCGGGGGAGCGGAGGGCAGGTCGTCCGTCGCGGGGCCGTCGGACGCTTCCGGTGACGCCTGCTGGGCCAGCGCCTCGGCCAGTCGCAGCGGATCCGGCCGCAGCAGGCAGGCGAGGGCGACCGCGGCCGCGCCGAACGCCGCGATGGCCAGCAGGAACGGCCCGGCGAGCCGCGGGATGCCCCAGGAGTGCGCGAACTGCCCGGTCAACGTGACCAGGTTGGGGCCGACCACCGCGCCGAGCGTGGTGGCGAAGAGCACCGTGCTCACGGCGCGGCCGCGGCGCTCGGGGGAGGCCAGATCCGCTCCCGCGTAGCGCGCCATCAGGTTGGTCGCGGTGCCGGCCCCGTAGACCAGCAGGCCCAGGAAGAGCAGCGGAGCACTGTCGAGGGTCGCCGCGATCACCACGACGAGGCTGCCGAGCGCCCCGGCGCCGTAGCCGAGCGCGAGCCCGGGGCGCCGGCCCCAGCGCCGGCAGAGCCGGCCGATGGCCACGGCGCCGAGCGCGGAACCGGCGGTGAACAGCGCGCTGGGCACGCCCGCCAGACCCGTCGAGCCGAGCATCTCCTCGGCGAGCAGTGCGCCGACGGTGATCCCCGCGGCGAGGCCCGCGCCGCTGAGGATCTGGGCGATGACGAGAACGGCCAGAATGCGCCGCTGTTCGGGGATTTCGCGCGTGGCCGGTGCGCCGTTCCTAGCCGTCATGGTTCCTTTCCGATCGGGACGGTCCGCGTACTACGCGGTCGACATCGGCTCCAGCGCCGCGATGTCCGCGAGGGACAGGCTCATCTGCTCGTGCAGGAAACGCACGATCGTCCAGTGCGGCAGCGCGCCCTCGTCGAACGCGCCGAACTCCCGGCAGTACAACGGGATCCAGCGCAGGGCCTCTTCGAGCGCCTGCTCCCGGCCCGGCTCCTGCTGGTAGTCCTCGTAGGCGATGCTGCGGTGTTCGATGAAGACCCGCCCCGGCAGCCGCTGTTCGCACAGCGCCCGGTATTCGCGGGTCTGCAGTATGAGGTAGTGCCAGATCTCGTCGATGTCCTGCTCGACCGGCAGGAACAGTCCGCCGAGCTGCTCACGGTAGCGGGAGACGAGGTAGAGATACCGCAGGCACTCGGTGACCTGCCGCGTCACGAACTCCCGTGAGAGTTCCTCGTTCTTGGCGGCGAAATGGTCCACCACCTCGGTGTGCAAGGCGTCGCCGAGCAGGTCCCTCAGATCGTCGGCGGATATCCGCACGCGGCTGGTCATGACTCTCCTGTGCAGGTGGGGGCGGGTAGGGGCGCGGTTCAGGCGTCGCCGGCGAGCCAGGCGTACTTTCCCGACCGCCCTATGGGGATGTGCGTACGGTGCTCTATACGGCAGCGCCGCCCGGTCAGTTCACCGATGCCGTGCTCCAGTGCCTCGGCCTCCGTGTCACCGACCGGCGCACCGTTGAACGTCGTATACGCCAGCAGGGCCTCGGAATCGCCCGTCAGCTGCAACTGGTGCAGAAAGACCTGGGAGGACGCCTCCCCGATGCAGCGGTCGAGATCACCCTGGGCGACGGGCCCGTGCGGGGTGCCGAGCAGTTCCTTCTGGCGGCCGCAGAACTGGGCGATCTTCGTCGGGTCCGGCGTGCCGTCGAGGGTCCGTACGCAGTCCCCCGAGCGGTAGCGGATCAACGGCATGAAGGGGTTGCGCACACTGGAGACGATGAGCTCGTAGATCGTGCTTTCCGGTGCGACCGGGTGGAGTTCGACGCTCATCTTGTCCAGGTGCGGCCAGTATGTGCCGCGCCGGTCGCTGTAGTAGAGATAGCCGAGCTCGGTGCTGCCGAAGAGGTCGATGACGGGGCAGGCGAAGTGCTGGTGCAGAAAGCGCCGGACGTTGACCGGCGTGTATTCGTAGGCGTGGATGATGCTGGCCGGTGGCGGGAAATCGTCCCACAGCCCCCATTCGCTGACCTTCCGCACCAGATGCGCCAGGTGGTACCCGGAGCAGTCGAGGTGGTACCAGCCTCGGGGGTGTGCCTGCCGTGCGGTGCGGATCTCGGCGAGCATCCGTACCACGTCGTCGCGCTCCCACAGCGCCGGGTCGAGCCGCAGGTTGAGATAGCAGGTGCGGTCGTCGAGCCGGCGGTCGTCGAGGGTGGGGACCGGCCGGGGCGGTACGCCGCTGCGTGCGGCGTTGACCCGCGCCACGTGTTCGGTCGCCAGCACCGTGGTCAGCGACACCCGCCGGCAGCCCGACTCCCAGGTGTCGGCGATGTCCGGGTGTCCCTGCCACAGCTCGTAGTAGGAGCGCAGCAGGAAGTACGGGGGCCGGATGATCTGCATCCGGGCGTGGTTGGTGCCCGTGGACAGTACGAACTCCGCTTCGCCGGCCTCCAGGGCGGCGGCCAGCCGGGGCGTCATCCAGTTGTCGGGGAAGCCACGCGCGATCTCGGGCTTGTCGAGTACGGGGAAGTGCCCCTTCGCCAGCGATTCGCGGTAGATGGGTATGTCGCGGATCTGCTCGATGACCTCGGCGGTCGGCTGACCATCCATGGAATTCCTCGTTACGGCTCGAAGAGCGGTGCCCGTGGGCGCGTGCGTGGCGCGATGCCCGGGAGGGGGAGCCGGCGGCGGGGAAGCGCCGCCGGCTCCCCCTCCCGGGTTCACCGGCGGATCCGGCGTCAGGAGATACAGCCGGCCTTCGGCGTGGCGCTGATGCAGCCGGACTTGGGCGCCGCGCTGATGCAGCCGTTCTTCGCCGCCTGCTGTGCGGAGTTGGCGGCGAGCCAGTTCTGCCAGACGTTGTCCTGGGCCATCTTCTTGATGAGCTGTTCCATGGAGACCTCCGGGAAGAGTGCGGAAGACGTACCGGCACTGCACTTGACCTGCGCTGATGCCGTAAGAACGAAGGTAAAAGTGTTACCAACTGAATGTCAATTAAAGGCAATGTCGGTTCGCGCGGAAGTGTGGCCGGCGCGCCAACTTTGGCGAGATTTCGTCGAGTTGATCAATCGCGGGAACCACATGACTGCCAGTCATATGGAAGCCCGGATTCACGTGATCCATGCCGGTGCGGGCTCATAGTTCCGGTGCAGGCTATGGGCGGTGATTGCGCCGCATTGTGTCCGTATTGCGCCGCACGGCGGCCGCCGATCGGGTGACCTGCCGCGCGCGTCCGGAGGTGCGGGCGCGGACCGGGGGGACGATCACCACCGATCCCCGCTCATCGGTCCCCGTCCCGGAGGAGTCTGCTGTGCGCATCCTGCTCATCGCCGGCGCGTTCAACAGCCTGACGCAGCGCGTCTACGCCGAGCTCGGCGACAGCGGACACCAGGTACGGGTGGAACTGGTGACGCGGGAGACCCCGCTGCTGGAGGTCGTACGCCGCCATGCGCCGGAACTGATCGTGGCGCCGATGCTCAAGACGGCCGTGCCGCGCGAGGTGTGGTCCGCGTACACCTGCCTGATCGTGCACCCGGGCCCCGTCGGCGACCGCGGGCCGTCCTCGGTGGACTGGGCGGTGCACCTGGGCGCGGACCGCTGGGGCGTGACGGTCCTGCAGGCCAACGACGAGATGGACGCCGGCGACATCTGGGCCGCGGCCGACTGCCCCGTCCCCGCGGTGGGCAAGAGCGACCTCTACCGCAACGAGATCGCCGACGCGGCGAGCGCGGCGGTGCGCGCGGCCGTCGCCCGGGTGGCGTCCGGCAGGCATCGCCCGCAGCCGCAGGACGCGCTGCCCGACGCCGCGAAAGCCGGCCGCCCCCGGCCGCCCCTGCGCCAGGAGCAGCGCCGGATCGACTGGCGCTCGGACCCCACCGACACCGTCGTACGCACCTTGCGCGCCGCGGACTCCCGGCCCGGTGTACGGGACGAACTGCTCGGCGACGCCTGGTTCTTGCACGGCGGTCACCCGGAGGACACCCTGACCGGCCCGCCGGGCGAGCTGCTCGCCACCCGATGTGGCGCGATCTGCCGGGCGACGGCCGACGGGGCGGTGTGGATCCCGCAACTGCGTTCGCCGCGCCGCCCGGGGGAGCCCGGCACCTTCACGCTGCCCGCCACCCTCGCGCTGGGCGACCGGCTGCCTCCGCTCCCCGAGGTCCCGGCCCCGCTCGACCCCGGCGACTCGCCCCGCACCTGGACCGACATCCGCTACCGGGAGGACGGCCCGGCCGGATTCCTGGAGTTCTCCTTCCCGGGCGGCGCGATGAGCACCGACCAGTGCCGGCGCCTGCTGGCCGCCTACCGGCACGCCTGTACCCGTCCGACGTCCGTGCTGGTCCTCGGCGGGCGCCGGGACTTCTTCGCCAACGGCATCCATCTGAACGTCATCGAGGCCGCCGCCGACCCGGCTGAGGAGTCCTGGGCCAACATCAACGCCATCGACGATCTGGTGCACGCCGTCCTGACGACCACCGACCGGCTGGTGGTCGCCGCGCTGGCCGGCAACGCCGCGGCCGGCGGGGTGATGCTGGCGCTCGCCGCCGACGAGGTGTGGTGCCGTTCGGCGGCGGTGCTCAACCCGCACTACCGGCTGATGGGCCTCTACGGATCGGAGTACTGGACCTACACCCTGCCCGGCCGGGCCGGCCCCGAGGTGGCCGAGCAGCTCACCGCGCGCGCCCTGCCGGTCACCGCCGCGGCCGGGCAGCGGCTCGGGCTGGTGGACCGGATCATCGACTGCGGTCCCCAGGAGTTCGCGCCCCGGACCGCGCGGCTGGCGGTCCGGCTGGCGTCCTCGCCCGCGGCCCAGGCGCGGATCGCCGAGAAGAAGGCCGCCCGGGAGCGCGATGAGGCACAACGTCCGCTGCACGCCTATCGCGCGCACGAACTGGAGCGTATGCACCGCATCTTCTTCGACCCGGACCAGCCCTACCACGCGCTGCGCCGGGCCTTCGTCCGCAAGGAGCCCCTCACCGGCACTCCCGCACACCTCAACCCGGCGCCGCCGGAAGCGGGGACGGACCCGCCGCGGGCCGGCTGAGGCCCGGGCGGCCGGTGGCCGGGGGACCCCCGGCCACCGGCCCGTGGCGCGTACGCGGCCGTCCGCCGCCTCGGCGCCCGGGTCACCCCGCGGGCAGGTACTTGTACCCGATGCCGAAGACGGTGCTGATGGAGTCGCGCAGTCCCGGCCCCAGGCGCCGGCGGAGCCGGGCGATATGGACGTCGACGGTGCGCGTGCTGGACTGACAGCTGGGCCAGACCGCGGCCATCAACTGCTCCCGGGTGAAGGCGCGCTGGGGGTGCAGTACGAGGTGGGCCAGGAGATCGAATTCCAGCCGCGGCAGGCAGACTTGGCGGCCTCTGATGAACACCGTCCGGGCCGCGGTGTCGATCTGGACGGGCTCCGCCCGGGCCGGTCTGGCGGCCGCCGGTTCGCCGGCACCCGGCGGCTCCTCGCGCGGTGGCGCCAGGATGATGTGGACCTCGTCCGAGGGCAGCCGGTGCACCGAGACGGGTTCCAGGTCGTGCAGGGTCAGTTGCCACTTGCCGTCGGGAAGCCGGTCGACCGCCAGGGGTGGCCCTTCGCCGGGCCCGGCTGTTGCCGGACGGCCGAAGCCGGCCTCCGGTCGCCACGCAAGCGGGGTCGTCGAGGAGTTCATAAACATGATCTGGGCCCATTCCTCTTGCAAAGCAGGCGTGTACGGACAGACATGGCGGTGCTCGACGTTCAAGGTGCTGAGATGCTGCGCAGCCGTCGCGACGCAGTCCGGTGTCGAGGCGGTGGGCGGCGCACGGGCGCGTCCGGTGCGGGTGCGCCCAGCGGGGGCAAACGCTCCTTCCGTGCCGCAGGAACGCGCGCGCCCACGCCCGTCGTCAGCCGTGACGTGGTGCGATGTCACGGCCTCCGGTCCAGTCGAACGCTACATGTGATCGCGCGGTTCCGGAAAGTAGCTTCCGCTAATTTCGGTTGCTCTTGAGCCGATTCTGTGTTTGCGGGGAGCCGCGTCGGCCGACGCGGCGGCGTTCCGCGTCCGGGCGGGCCGTCGTTTCGTTCCGTAAGCGCACGGGAAATTGAGGGAACGCTGTCCGAGGGCGCCCGCCCGCCCTGGCTTCCATAGCCGCGCCGCCCGCCCGTCCGGCATGGCTCAAAACCATCGGTCAACTGGTCATGATCCACCAGCGGTTGTGCGTGGTCTGGACCTATAAGGTGTCGCCGTGGTGGGGTGCCCGGCAGGGCGGCCGACCGGCCGTACGGCTCGCGTCGCTCGGTGAACCGCGGTGCCGGTGGCCGTGCCGGCCGTGCGGCGGACGTGCCGGTAAGGCTTGAATCCGGCCGCCGCCCGCCCCCGGTCTGGGGCGGATCCACTGGATACGGAGGAGTAATCGCCGGTGGGCGTCCGGTTGTGGAGGCCCCGTGAGCGGGTGAATATGCCAAATTAATGCCCCGCGGCGGCCCGTGGTCCCGGCGGTGGCAAAGTGGGGGCTCCTGGAGAGCGGCCGGAAAGTTGTTTCCTCTTCAATCTCATTGCGGTGATGGGTGCGGAACCAGATTTTCCCGTCGGTTGTTTTCGCAATGAGTTGATGATGAGTAGGGTGTGCCCCGCTGTCACGTGACCGGTGGCAGGGGTCCAGCTGAATTCGGCGCGGCTGGAATGCGGTGGGGGATGACGCCTTCGTGACCGGGAGGGGACCATGGCGGCCGGCTCATTCGAGGGGCAGTACGTATGGAGTCCGGCGGCCGACGACCGGGCGCTGGCGCGGGCGTGCATGGACGTCAGGGCCGGCCGGTACCTGAGCGCACACGAGGTGCTCAAGGAGACCCGGGAGGAT
Source organism: Streptomyces sp. NPDC002446 (assembly GCF_053595675.1). Lineage (NCBI taxonomy): Bacteria > Bacillati > Actinomycetota > Actinomycetes > Kitasatosporales > Streptomycetaceae > Streptomyces > Streptomyces sp. NPDC002446. Next base: position 28,195 of record NZ_JBSFYC010000037.1, read on the forward strand.
TTCGAGGTGCGGGCCCACCGCTCGCTCGTCCTGGCGTCGGTGGCGGCCGACTCGGACCTCGCGGAGCGCTGGCTGGCCGAAGAGCCGGGGCCGGAGGCGGCGTTGCTCTGGGCGCGGGTGGCGATGCTGCGCGCGCTGCGGATGGCCGATGCCGGGGACCGGCGGCAGGGCGCGCTGGCGCGGATCGCGCACGCGGCGTGCGAGCGGGCGGCGAAGGAACTGCCGGAGGACCCCACGCCCTGGGTGGCCCAGCTGGCGCTGGCCCGCCTCGACCGCCCCCGGGACCCCGCCCCGCAGGGACTGCTGACCGCGCCGACCGGCCCGTGGTACCTCTTCGCCCACATCCTCCGGCTCGATGCCTGGCACCGCGAGGCGCACCACCGCTTCCTGTCGTTCTTCTTCCCCCGCTACGGCGGCTCCTCCAGCGCGAGCTGGGACGTCGCCGCGTTCCTGAGCCAGCGGGCCCCGGCCCACTCGCCGCTGCGGCTGCTGCCGCTGGTGGCGCTGGTCGAGGACTACAACCCGTCCGCCCCCCTCGCGGACCGCACATGGGAGCAGCCCCAGTGGATCAGCACCGCGATGGGCATCTACCGCAACTGGCTGCCCCGGGTCGCCGATTACCGCTTCACGCCGGTCCTGGACCTCGCCTATCTGGCGCATGCGCTGTTCATGGCGCAACGGGAATTCGAGGCGCGGGAGGTCTTCACGGCGATGGGGCCCTATGCCTCGCGTATGCCCTGGAGCGCGTTCGGTGACCCCGCGGAGCAATTGACCCGGGCGAGACGTTCCTGCGGACTCCCCGTACCGCATGACGGCTGAGGAGGGTGCCGGAGTCTGCCGTACGAGGAATTCCTGGGAATGCCGCACGCCGGGCGCTGTGGAAACGTTCTCAGGTTCCTCCACACCTTCTTCGCATCCCGCTCGAACCGTCCCCGTCGATTCCCTCTGATCAACCCGCGCAATTCTTCCCCCGAAGTCCCCCCAGAAAGGTTGCGGTTGTGTCCGAGCGCGCATCTCTCACCCGCTCGAAATCTCCCCACCATCCGGCAAGTCCCGTCACGCTGGACGACGACGCGACGCTGCATGCGATGGGCTATCCGCGGAAACTGACCCGTAGATTCCGGGCGTTCGACAATTTCGCCATTTCGTTCACCATCATCAACATCATATCCGGGATCTTTTCCTCCTTCGGGTTCGGAATGAACGCCGGCGGCCCGCGGATTCTGATCTTCGGCTGGGTGGCGGTATCGATCATGGTGCTGTTCGTCGGAGCCGCGATGGGTGAGATCGCCTCCGCCTACCCGACCAGCGGCGCGCTCTACTTCTCGGCCGGCAAGCTCGCCAAGCGGCACAAGGGCGCCTGGTCCTGGTACACGGGCTGGCTGAACTTCGTCGGCCAGGTCGGCGGTACCGCCGCCACCAACTTCGCCGCCGCCACCTTCATCCAGGCATTCATTGCCATGCAGTGGCCCTCCTACGAGCCGACGGCACAGCAGACCGTCGGCATCACCGCGGCCATCCTTTTCGTCCAGGCGCTGGCGAACACGTACACGGTGCGGCTCGTTGCATTGGTGAACCGGATTTCCGTGTGGTGGCTGCTGATCGGCATGGTGGTGATCGTCGGCGCACTGGCCGTGATACCCGACCAGCATCAGTCGCCCTCGTTCGCAACCCACTTCGTCAACAACACCGGCTTCACTCATGCGGTGTACGGCGGAATGCTGGGTCTGCTCGTCACCAGCTGGACCTTCACCGGATTCGACGGCAGCTTCCACATGTCCGAAGAGACGGTGAAGGCAACGGTCAACGCGCCCAGGGGCATCATGCGGGCAATCGCCTGCTCCGCGATCACCGGACTGATCCTGATGCTCGCTCTGGTGTACGCAATCCGCGACTATGGCCGAGCCGCGAGCGCCGAGGCGCCGCCGGTGCAGATTCTCATCGACGCGCTCGGCCAAAACACCGCGAAGTTCCTGCTGTTGATCGTTATCGGCGCCATGCTGTTCTGCGGTCTCGCCAACATGACCAGCAATACCCGGCAGATCTTCGCCTTCTCCCGGGACGGTGCGATGCCCGGCTCCCGTTGGTGGCATTCGGTCTCCGCGCGCACCCGCACCCCCGTCAAGGCCGTCTGGCTCGCGGCGGCCTGCCCCCTGGTGCTGGTGCTGCCCGGCTGGTGGTCGCACACCGCCTTCACCGCGGTGGTGAGCGTCAACGTCGTCGGGCTGTTCCTCGCCTACGCCGTGCCCATCTTCCTGCGGCTGCGGCTCGACGACTTCCAGGCCGGACCGTGGAACCTCGGCCGCTACGGCAAGCCCGTCGCGGCGATCGCGGTGACCTGGATCCTGGTCAGCAATGTGCTGTTCATGCTGCCCCAGGCCTCCCCGATCACCCCCTCCTCGTTCAACTACGCACCCATCGCGCTGGCGGTGGTGCTGATCATCGCGACCGTGTGGTGGTTCGCCACCGCCCGACGGCGCTTCCAGGGACCGGTCAGCTACGGCCGCCCCGACGAGGTCGCGGCCATGGACCTCATCTAGGGCCTGTCCGACCCTGACCCACCGGACAGACCCTAGGGCCTGTCCGACCCTGACCCATCGGACAGGCCCCAGGGACCCGCCCCGTACGCACCATCCCGCCCCCGCCCCCACCAGAAGGGACGACCACCGGCATGCCCCCGATCAGCGACGCCCCGCACCCGCAGCCCGCCGTGGACGGCGAACTCGCCGTCACCACCGCCTCGTTGGACGACTGGCACCAGGTGGTGCAGTGGGCCGCCGACGAACAGTGGAACCCCGGCCTCGACGACACCGCCTGCTTCCACCCCACCGACCCCGCCGGCTTCTTCCTCGGCAGCCGCGCCGGCCGGACGGTCTCCGCGGTCTCCGTCGTCAACTACTCGGACCGGTACGCCTTCCTGGGCTACTACCTCGTCCACCCCGACCACCGCGGGCAGGGCCTGGGCCTGGCCACCTGGCGCGCCGCCTTCCCGCACGCCGGCGCCCGGACCGTCGGCCTCGACGCGGTCCCCGCCCAGCAGGACACCTACCGGCGCGCCGGGTTCACCCCCGCGTACGAGACCATCCGCTACGGGGGGTGCCCGGCCCGCCCCGGCACCGCGCCGTCCGCGCACATCGTCCCCGTCACCGGCGCGCACCTCGACGCCCTCGCCGCCTATGACCGGCGCTGCTTCCCCGCCGACCGGCGGGACTTCGTCGCCCGCTGGCTGACCGCCCCCGGCCATACCGCCCGCGCCTACGTCCGCGACGGCGCGGTCGCCGGCTACGGAGTCATCCGCCCGGCCCGCAGCGGCCACCGCGTCGGCCCCCTCTTCGCCGACGGCCCGGACGCCGCCGAGGCGCTCTTCGACGCCCTCACCGCCGCCGTGGACCCGTCCGCCGAGGTCTTCCTCGACGTCCCCGAAACCCAGCGGGCCGCCCACGCCCTGGCCACCGCCCGGGGACTGACCCCCCGGTCCCACACCATCCGCATGTACACCGGGCCGGTCCCGGCGGTGGACCGGCCGCGGACCTTCGCCGTGACGAGCCTCGAACTGGGCTGATCCGCGGGCGCCCGCGCCGGGGGCCTGCTCGTGCCGCCTCACGCGCCGGTCGCGCCGTCGATGCCCTCGCGGAGGAAGTCGGCGTGGCCGTTGTGGCGGGCGTACTCGTGGATCAGGTGGAGCATCACCAGGCGCAGCGAGACATGCTCGCCCCACCGGGGCTGATAGCCCGTCACATCGAGGGAGGCGGCGGCCTGTTCGATGCGCCGGGCGTGGGCCACCTCGGACTCCCAGGCGGCGAACGCCTCCGCGCGGGTGGCCCGGCTCGCGTCGTAGGCCGCCTGGAAGTCGCCGTCGGCCGACCAGACGAGCGGGATGTCCTCGCCGTTGATCACCCGGCGGAACCAGGTGCGTTCGACCTCGGCCATGTGCCGCACCAGACCGAGCAGGGAAAGCGTGGAAGGCGGCATGGACCGGCGTCGCAGCTGCTCGTCGGAGAGGCCGTCGGTCTTCATCGCGAGCGTGGCCCGGTGAAAGTCGAGAGCGGCCCGCAGGGTCTCCCGTTCGCCGGCGCGTACGGGCGGGGACAGGCGTTCCGTGGTCATGACGGGGAGGGTTCCCGAGCGGTGCCGCTGCCCGCAAGCCGTTTTGCGGACCCCGTGGCCACGCCGCCGCGCAGGGGCATCGACGTGCCGGTCACCGGCACGTCGATGCCCCTCCGTACGGCCGGCACCGCGCAGGCGGTGCGCGTGCCGGTGTCAGGGATTCACGGCAGATACCGCTCGATGGCGCCCGGCCCCTCCTCGGCGATGAGGCGCCTGGCCCACTCCAGGGCATGGGGGGTGGGTTCGCGTCCGGAGGCCTTCACCAGGTCCTCCGGGTCGTAGGGCCGCTCGCTACCGGTGTACAGCTCGGCCGGCCGGTGCTGGGCCGACTGCTCCCTGCCATTGGTCGTCACAGGTCCTCCTTCGTCCGCGCCCGCCGGGTCGCCGGGACCTCGCTTGGTTCCATGATGGGACCGGCTCCCCGGGCCCGCACGCCATGCGGCGGCCCGGGCCCCTGCGGCCGGGCGCCGCGCGGTCAGCCGACCGGCCGCGGAGCCCCGGGGTAGTCCGGCGGAAACGCCTGCTCCGTCCAGATCGTCTTGCCGTACGGCGTGTAGCGCGTACCCCAGCGCTGCACCAGCTGCGCGACGATGAACAGTCCCCGCCCGCCCTCGTCGTCGCCGGCGGCGTGCCGCAGGTGCGGGGAGGTGTGGCCGGTGTCCGACACCTCGGTCAGCAGGGTCAGATCGCGCAGCAGACGCAGATGCAGCGGCCCCGAGGCGTGCCGTACGGCGTTGGTGACCAGCTCGCTGACCATGAGCTCGGTGGTGTACGACAGCTCTTCCAGACCCCACTCCCGCAGCTGCCCGGTGGCCAGCTCCCTGGCCCGGCCCACCGCGGCCGGCTCGGCGGGCAGCTCCCAGGCCGCGACCTGCCGGGTGTCCAGCTCGCGGGTGCGTACCAGGAGCAGCGCCAGGTCATCGGTGGCCGGCGCGTCCGTCAGCAGCTCGTCCAGGGCCCGGTCGCACAGCTCCTCCAGCGGTCTGCGGTGGTCGGCCAGTACCCGGCGCAGGACCGCCAGCCCCTCGTCGACGTCCCGGTTGCGGGCCTCGACCAGCCCGTCCGTGAAGAGCGCGAGCAGGCTGCCCACCGGCAGTTCGAGCTCCAGCGACTCGAACGGCAGGCCGCCGAGCCCCAGCGGCGGGCCGGCCGGCAGATCCGGGAATCGCACACCGCCGTCCGCGTCGACCACGGCGGGCGGCAGATGGCCGGCCCGCGCCATCGTGCAGTGCCGGGAGACCGGGTCGTAGACCGCGTACAGGCAGGTCACGCCGGTGGCGACATCGTCCGGGCCGGCATCGGTGCCGACCGTGCTCGCCCGTTCCTCCGCGGTCTGGCCGACGAGGTCGTCGAGCCGGCTCAGCAACTCGTCGGGGGAGAGGTCCAGCCGGGCCAGGGCACGGACGGTCGTCCGCAGCCGCCCCATGGTCGCGGCCGCCTCCAGGCCGTGGCCGACCACGTCCCCGACGACCAGCCCGACCCGGGTGCCGGAGAGCCCGATGACGTCGAACCAGTCGCCGCCGACCCCGGCCCGGTCGTCGCTGGGCAGATAGCGGTAGGCCAGATCGACCGCGGACTGCTCGGGCAGGTGCTGCGGCAGCAGATTGCGCTGGAGGGTCAGCGCGGCGGCGTGCTCCCGGGTGAAGCGGCGGGCGTTGTCCAGGCACACCGCCGTTCGGGTGACCAGCTCGTCGGCGAGTTCGACCTCGCCCTTGTCGAAGAGCGACGGGCTCTCCCCGCGGCTGAAGGTCACCAGCCCCATCGGGGTGCCGCCGGACCGCAGCGGCACGACCATGCTGCTCTCCCCGTGCACCATCCCGCCGGAGGACAGGCTGCGGTACGGGAGCGAACCCGGCGGGTACTCGACGCGGTACGCGGCGTGCGGAGGGGCGCCGGGCGGGTCGCCGGCCCGGCGCGTGGCGACCCGGACGAGCGGGGGCAGGGCGCCGTCGCCCGGTGCCGGCTCCTCGCCCTCCAGTACGGACTGCAGCAGGTCGACGGCGACCACGGCGGCGAAGTCCGGCACCGCCACCTCGGTCATCTCCCGGGCGGTGACGGTCATGTCGAGCGTGGTGCCGATCCGGATGCCGGCCTCCACCAGCAGGTTCAGCCGGCGCTGCGCCTGATAGCGCTCGGTGATGTCGAAGGCGTCCTCACACACCCCGAGCACCTGCCCGCGGGCGTCCTGCAGCCGGTAGTAGGAGCAGGACCAGACGTGATCGGGCCCCGGGTCGGAGGGCTGCTGGCCGACGAAGTGCAGATCGAGGATCGGCTCGCCGGTCGCCAGGACGTTCTTCATGACCTCGTCCAGAGTGCGCGGATACCCCTCGGACACGAACTCGCCGTCCGGGTAGAGCTCATCGGCCCGGGCGCCCAGGAACTCCGGCAGCGGCCGCCCTATCTCCCGCACATACGCGGTGTTCGCCCAGGTCAGCCGCAGGTCGGTGTCGTAGATGCCCAGGCCCACCGGGGACTGGGTGCCCAGGCCGCGCAGCATCGCCTGCTGGGACTCCCACACCTGCTGTTCGTCCAGTGCGGCCGCCACCAGGATGCGGGCCGGGGCGCCGCCGTCCTCGGCGGAGACACTCAGCGGGCAGGTGGTGACCGCCACCGGCAGCAGCCGGCCGTCGCGGTGCCGCGCCGTGCGGGGCGCCGCGCCGCCGAGCGAGGCGTCCGCGGCCCGTTCGGCCCACATGGGACCGGCCGCCTCGGCGGCCGGCAAGAACGTCTCCAAGGGGTGGCCGATGATCTCCTGCGGCGTATACCCGAGGAGCCGCCGGGCCGCCGGGCTCCACCCGATGACCAGGTCCCGGGCATCGAGAACCGCTGTGGCCGCCCTGGTGACGTCGAGGGGACCACGGAAGTCGGCGCTCTCGGCCGCGTTCCATGCGTTCATGGCATCAACCCAGCCCGGTTCAGTAACTACAGCATCGATCCTGATCAAGACCGGCACAACCGCGCTGCCCGACGGGGTGCGCCCTTGGTGCGGCCCGGCTGTGTCGCTGGCACAGTGGGAGAGGGTGCGAGCGACAGGAGGCAGATGTCATGTCGGTCCATGGGCCCACGACTCCGGTACGGGGCGCTCCGTGCTGGGTCAGCTTGCTGGCCCGCGATCTGGAGGCCGCCCAGGGGTTCTACTCCGCGGTCCTGGACTGGCGGTTCCGCCGGGCCAGTCTCGGCGACGAGTTCTCCATCGCCCTGGCCGACGGGGAACCGGTGGCCGGCATCGGCGCCCTCGCCCAGAGCCTGCAGATCGCCGTGGCCTGGACCGCGTACTTCGCGGTGGAGGACGCCGACGACACCGCGGGCCGGATCCGTGAGCGCGGCGCGACCGTCGCGGTGGGCCCGCTCAAGCTCGGCCCCGGACGCGCCGCGCTCGCCGCCGACCGCGACGGGGCCACCTTCGGCTTCTGGGAGGGCCAGACGCTGGCCTGGTCGGTCGGGCAGGGCAATGCGCCCGCCTGTCTGGAACTGCGCACCCGCGACGCCTTCGAGGCCGCCATCTTCTACGCGGAGGTCTTCGACTGGGCCTCCGAGAAGCCCGGCGGCTGCGATGTCACCTACGAACACGACCAGGTGATCGTCCGCGACGGTACGCACACCGTCGCCACCCTGCGCGGCGGCGCGGTCGAGGCGGCCCCGGACCCGCGGGTGCGCCCCCGCTGGCACGTCCACTTCCCGGTCCGCGACATCGAGAAGGTGACGGCCGCCGCGGTGGCCGCCGGCGGCACCGTCACCCCCGTGACCCCGATCGCCGACCGCGAGGGCCACCAGGCCGTCGTCCGCGACCCCGACGGCGGCCTCTTCACCGTCACCTCTCCCTGACGGGGACGACCGGCCGCGGGCTCAGCGGCCCTTCTCCGGCTCCAGCGGCGGACACCACGCCGACTGCGTCCGCCCGCCGACCCGGCCGCAGAACCCGGCCTGCGCGGGCCGGCCCGCGCCGTCGATGCGCTGCACCGACAGCAGCTTGTCCAGCGGCACCTGGCGGTCCACATCGCCGCCGAAGCTGATGATCCCGCTCTCCCCGTCGAGCGCCGCGTCCCCGTGGACACCGCTGATCGCATGCCACACCGCGGGCGGCGTCAGCGGCATCAGGGCGGCCTCCTCGCGCAGCTGCTTGACCGCGTTGACGTACAGCTTGACGGCGTCGAAGCCGAGCGCCGCATGGCCGTCCAGGGAGGAGTTGGGGACCTTCGCGCACTCGTCGGGGAAGAGCCGGCTCAGCTCCGCGTACAGCTCGCTGGTGCCGTCGCAGTGCGCCGAGCCGAGCGTGAAGTCCAGGAAGTCGTAAGGGATTCCGGGGTAGTGCTCGCGGCGGTCCACGTCGGCGGCCAGCCGCGCCACGTCGTCGCCGCCGATGAGCGTGGGCGGATCCGAGTTGCAGGACTCGTTGATGCCGCCGAGCAGCGACTCGAAGTCCTCCGAACGGCCGGCGAAGAACACCACGCCCGGGTAGGAACAGCTCCGCCGGCCGACGGTCCCGGGGCCGGGGGCGTCGGAGGAGGGCTCCTCGCCCGGCGGCGGGGGCGGGGTGAACACCGTCCTCTCGACCCCGAACCCGCGGGCCCGGAAGCGCCGGGCGACATCGTCGCTGAGCGTCTTGCTGTAGGTGTCGCTGGGATCGGCGGAGCCGATGATCCGCACCCGCCGGGCCGTTCCCTTCCCGCCCTGTCCCACGAGGTGGTCCGCGTACGCGGCGGCGACGTCCGCCTCCCGGGTGTTCTGCGGCGACACCTGGAAGTACATCGGGGACTGCCGCACCAGCGTGTCCGCGGACAGGGTGGTGGCCACCATCGGCAGCCCCACCGCGGTCAGCTTCCGTATCGTCCGGTTGGTCGCCTCCCGGCTCTGGTCGAGCCCGGTGACCCCGACGATGGACGGGTCCTGCTGCTGGAGCCGCTCCAGGATGTCCACCACCCGGGTGCCGAAGCGCATGCCCGATCCGGCGTTGGCGGGGAAGATCCGCAGGATCGGCTCCGTGGCACCCGTGGTGCGCAGCTGCCGGGACTGGGCGCCGGCCGCGCCCTGCAGCGCCTCGCGCCCGTAGGCGAGCTGCCCGGCCGGCTTTCCCGAGACGCTGAGCAGCGCGGAGAGATGGACGAGGGTGACGAAGGGGCGGTCCGGAGCCGCCTTGTGCGCCTCCTCGGCGCGGGCGTTCTGCCGGTAGATGGTCTGCAGGGTCCGGTCGAGCGAGGGGTCGGGGGAGTGGAAGGTGAAACCGTGCCGCGCCACCCCGATGCACTCGCCGGTCTCCGCGGTCAGCAGGGTGTCCGCGTCCTCCTCGAACCGGCTCAGACCGCAGTGCGCCTGCCGGTAGCCGCGCTCGGCGCCCAGCACCAGCCCGCCCGCGCCCAGCAGCGCCAACGCGGCTGTGCACGCCGCCGCCACGGACACCACCCGGCGCGCCCACAGGGGCGGTTCGGGGATCCGCAGCCGGGCGTCCTGGGCGACCTCCAGCCGCCGGGTCAGCTCGTAGCTCTCCTCGGTGGGCGGCATCAGCCGCGGCACGGCGACCGGCAGGTACCAGGGGGCGCGGTTGCGGGCCCGGCCCTGGTGCAGAAAGGTGTCCCGCCAGCCGCCGTAGAGCCGGTCGGAGAGCACCCACAGCTCGCGCCGGCCCCAGTCGGCGCGGACCTCGGTGCCCTCGGCGGGCGGTTCGGCGCCGCAGGCGATGACCAGCAGCGGGTCGAACGCGCCCGTCTCGTTGCGTACGTCGATGATCGTCCGGAGCAGCGGATGGCCGCAGTTGTCCGGGCCCATGCCGTCCAGCAGCGCCACGCAGTACGCGGTGCGCCGGGCCGTACGGGGGCGCCAGATGCGGCGGCGGAACGACACCCGCAGATCCTCCAGGAACGCGTTGACCATCAGCTTCCGCAGCTGTTCGGGGTCCTCGACCTCGTTGTGCGGGGCGGTCAGCCGTTCGGCGAAGCCGGTGAAGGTGCCCGGGTCGCGCGGGGCGAGGTAGGGCTGGTTGAGCAGCCAGCGGTACTCGCAGCTCAGCCCGCGGCGGACCCGGAACCAGGCGAGCGGAAAGACATGGACCGCGAACAGCCACACCCACCACGGCACCTTGCCGTCCACCGCGAGCTCGGTCTCCGGGGAGCGCAGCAGTCCGAACAGCCGCCGGCGGCGGAACTCCCGCTCCCGCAGGCCCTGGAGCAGTGTGTGGTCATTGCCCTCGACATCGCCCACGTGGTCGCCGCCGCTGTCGGCGCCCACCTGCATCAGCCAGTTGACCAGCCCGAACCGGCGGAAGCGGACCCGTCCGTCGCTGCCGTTGACGCTGAGGGCGAAGCCCCGCGCCAGCCGCTCCAGGGTGCGGCGCACCGCGTCGGCGGACTCCGGGTCGGCGGGCCGTGCGTCGGCCTGGAGGTCGTGGAGTACGTGGGGGACCCGGCGGGGGTCGGCGTGGCCGAGGAAGTAGCTGATGCCCTTGGCGAGTTGGGCGTGGTCGTCCCCGCCGACCAGACAGACCACCGGGAGGCCCTCGCGTCCCTGGGCCACTCCGCGGTGCCGCACCGGCTCCGGGCACTCCCGGCGCCGGGGCCTGCGCACCAGGTCGGCGATCAGCCGGAGCAGATGCCCGGCTCCGTGGAAGACGGGGATCACCGGGGTGACGGGGGTACGGGAATCGAGTTCGTTCGACGCCATGGTGCCCCTGAGGAAGGGTCGGAGTAGGGCCGGTCATTCTGGCACCGCTCCGCGGGCGGTCGCTATGGTTCCGCCGCGCTCAGGGGCCCCGTGATGCTCAGTGGCCCCGCCCACAGGGGATGTTGGGGGGTGGGCGGGGCCGTCGGAGCGCGAAACTCCGGTCGTCCGAGGTCAGTTCAGCGCATCACCCCCGCTCATGCCGGGGTCGCCGACGGCGCCGGCTCCGGGGTCTTCGGCGCCCGGGTCCTCGGTGCCCGTGCCCGGGTCCTCGGTGCCCGGGTCCTGGGCGCCCGATGCTCCCGCGTCGCCGCCGCCCCCGGCGCCGATCTCCGCCCCCGTGGCCTCCAGGGCGTCGGTGACCGGCTGGAAGAAGGTCTCGCCGCCCTGGGTGCAGTCGCCGCTGCCCCCGGAGGTCAGTCCGACCGCCGCGTCGCCGGAGAACATCGAGCCGCCGCTGTCGCCGGGCTCCGCGCAGACGTCCGTCTGTATGAGGCCGTTGACGATGTCGCCGTTCCCGTAGTTCACCGTGGCGTCCAGGCCGGTGACCGTGCCGTCGGCCAGCCCGGTGGTGGAGCCCGACCGCTGCACCTTCATGCCGACGGCGGCCTCCGCGGCCTTGGTGATCTGCTGGGTGCTGCCGTTGCCCAGGTCGACCGCGCTCTGCGGCTGTGCGGCCGCGTCGTCGTAGGTGACCAGCGCGAAGTCGGTCTTGGGGAACTGGGAGTCGGCGACGGTGCCCAGCGGCTGGCCGCCGCCCTGGTCCGCCGACCAGGTCGCCGAGTCGTTGCCGCAGTGCCCGGCCGTCAGGAACGCGGGGGCGCCCTTGACCGTGACGTTGAAGCCCAGGGAGCAGCGGGCGTTGCCCCCGAAGATGGCACTTCCGCCGATCGGACCGGCGGCCGCGTCCCCGCCTCCCGCGCCCCCGTTCGCCGCGGAACCGCCCGCGTTACCGTTCCCGTTCCCGGCGGAGCCTCCCGTGTTCCCGTTCCCGTTCCCGGCGGAGCCGCCCGCCGAGCTCCCCGCGGCGCTTCCCCCGGCACTTCCCGCGTCCCCGCCGTCGTACCGCCGGAACTCGCCCCGGGACCGCTTGACGGTGACCAGCTCGCCCATGCCGTCGGTCGTCTTGTTGAGCGTGCTCATCTTGGCGCCGGTGACAGTTCTGTCGGCCAGCACCACGATCTTGTTGGTCTTCGGGTCGATCGACCACGCCGTGCCGGGCACCGAGGCGTTCTCGCGCAGGGTCCGCGCGCCGGCCTTCAGTGCGGTCATGCTGTTGCGGACGACCTTGGCGACCGCGCCCTTGGCCCGGACGGTCGCGGCGTCGTCCTCCGAGAGCACGTTCATGACCAGGTGGCCGTTCGCACCGTCCAGGTACCAGCCGGCGGACTGCTCCCCGAGGTCCGCCTTGAGGGCCGTCGCCAGTTGGCCGGCCGCGTGGGCACCGAACGTCCGGGGGGCCGGTGGCCGGTCCGTACTCGCATTGGCGTCGGGGAGCAGGATCGCCGCGGCCGCGATGGCGGCCGCTGCCGCGCCGGCGACGGCGCCCGTCCGCTTGTTCACATGTCGGTGGCTCAATTCACTGACCTCCAGGGACGCACAGGAACGAAGCACACGGGAGGCCGCGGTGCGTCGCGTCAGCACCCGTGCGAAGTTGCTCATCCAGTCCTACGTAGCGCCGCACATCCCGGTGTCATGGCCACTCAACCTGTGATGAATTCCGCCGTTCGCGGTGGCGAACCCCTACACTCCCGGGGCTCCGTGGCCGCCGGGACACCCGTTCACGGTGGGGCGTAAAGGGCAGCTGTGACTGTGCTTAAGAAAACCTCGATGGACCCGGAGCCCGGCATACGGAAGATTTCCCCCCGGAACCGGGTGGCCGAGAAACGCCTCCCGGCAGGTCACAGCACACTTACTCACCTACGGGAGCCGGCGCGGTGAAGGCACTGGTCAAGCAGAAGGCGGAGCCGGGACTGTGGCTCACGGAGGTCCCGGAACCGGACTGTGGGCCCGGCGACGTACTGATCAAGGTGCTGCGCACCGGCATCTGCGGTACCGACCTGCACATCCGCGCCTGGGACGGCTGGGCGCAGCAGACCATCGCCACCCCGCTGACCGTCGGCCATGAATTCGTCGGCGAGGTGGTGGAGACCGGCCGCGACGTGGCCGAGATCAAGCCGGGCGACCTGGTCAGCGGCGAGGGGCACCTCGTCTGCGGCAAGTGCCGCAACTGTCTGGCCGGCCGCCGCCATCTGTGCCGCGCCACCGTCGGCCTCGGCGTGGGCCGGGACGGCGCCTTCGCCGAGTACGTGGCGCTGCCCGCCGCGAACGTGTGGGTGCACCGCGTCCCCGTCGACCTCGACATCGCCGCCGTCTTCGACCCGTTCGGCAACGCCGTGCACACCGCGCTGTCGTTCCCGCTGGTCGGGGAGGACGTACTGATCACCGGCGCCGGGCCGATCGGCATCATGGCCGCGGCCGTCGCCCGGCACGCCGGCGCCCGCAATGTCATGATCACGGACGTCAGCGAGCCGCGCCTGGCGATCGCCCGCAAGGTCGGCGTCAGCCTCGCCCTGAACGTCGCCGACGCGACGATCGCCGAGGGGCAGCGCCAGCTGGGCCTGCGCGAGGGCTTCGACATCGGGCTGGAGATGTCCGGCCGGCCCGAGGCGATGCGCGACATGATCGCCAACATGACGCACGGCGGCCGGATCGCGGTACTCGGCCTGCCCGCCCAGGACTTCCCCGTGGACTGGTCCCGGATCGTCACGTCCATGCTGACGATCAAGGGCATCTACGGCCGGGAGATGTTCGAGACCTGGTACGCGATGTCCGTGCTGCTGGAGGGCGGTCTCGACCTCGCGCCGGTGATCACCGGCCGCTACCCCTACCAGGACTTCGACGCCGCCTTCGACGACGCGGCCGGCGGCCGCAGCGGCAAGATCATCCTCGACTGGACTGCCTGATCCTTCGGCTCGGTTCGGCACGCCCCGCCGACCCACCCCGACTCCTGGAGAAACCCTGATGTTCGACTCCGTACGCGACGAACTGCGCACCACCCTCGACGAGATCCGCGCCGCCGGACTGCACAAGCCCGAACGCGTCATCGGCACCCCGCAGTCCGCCACCGTCGCGGTCACCGCGGGAGGCAACCCCGGCGAGGTCCTCAACTTCTGCGCCAACAACTACCTCGGCCTCGCCGACCACCCCGAGGTCGTCGCGGCCGCCCACGAAGCGCTCGACCGCTGGGGCTACGGCCTCGCCTCGGTCCGCTTCATCTGCGGCACCCAGGAGGTCCACAAGGAGCTGGAGCAGCGGATCGCCGGCTTCCTCGGCCAGGAGGACACCATCCTCTACTCCTCCTGCTTCGACGCCAACGGCGGTGTCTTCGAGACCCTGCTCGGGCCGGACGACGCGGTCATCTCCGACGCGCTCAACCACGCCTCCATCATCGACGGCATCCGGCTGTGCAAGGCCCGCCGCTTCCGCTACGCCAACCGCGACATGGCCGACCTGGAGCGCCAGTTGAAGGAGGCCGCCGAAGGCGGCGCCGGCCGCAAGCTGATCGTCACCGACGGCGTCTTCTCCATGGACGGCTATGTGGCACCGCTGCGCGAGATCTGCGACCTGGCCGACCGCTACGGCGCCATGGTCATGGTCGACGACTCCCACGCGGTCGGCTTCGTCGGCCCCGGCGGCCGCGGCACGCCCGAGCTCCACGACGTGATGGACCGTGTCGACATCATCACCGGCACCCTCGGCAAGGCCCTGGGCGGTGCCTCCGGCGGCTATGTCGCGGCCCGCGCCGAGATCGTCGCGCTGCTGCGCCAGCGCTCCCGCCCGTACCTCTTCTCCAACTCGCTCGCCCCGGTGATCGCCGCGGCCTCGCTCAAGGTCCTCGACCTGCTGGAGTCGGCCGGCGAGCTGCGCGAGCGGCTGCACGCCAACACCGCGCTGTTCCGCTCCCGGATGACCGAGGAGGGCTTCGACGTCCTCGCCGGCGACCACGCCATCGCCCCCGTCATGATCGGTGACGCGGCCGAGGCGGCCCGGATGGCCGAGCTGCTCCTGGAGCGCGGCGTCTACGTCATCGGCTTCTCCTACCCGGTGGTCCCGCAGGGCCAGGCGCGGATCCGCGTCCAGCTGTCGGCGGCGCACTCCACCGAGGACGTCCACCGCGCGGTGGACGCCTTCGTGGCGGCCAGGTCCGCGATGGCGGCCGAGGCGGAGCCCGCCGTCGCGGAGTGACCCGAGCAGGCCGCCCGGCCTGCGAAAATGGCGGCATGATCGAAGCACGACGGCTGCACATCCTGCGTGCGGTGGCCGACCACCGGACGGTCACCGCCGCGGCAGCCGCGCTGTACCTCACGCCCTCGGCGGTCTCCCAGCAGCTGGCCGCCCTGGAACAGGAGACCGGCCACCGCCTGGTGGAGCGCAGCGCCCGCGGCGTACGGCTGACCGCCGCGGGCGACATCCTGCTCACCCACGCCAACGCGGTCCTGGCCCAGCTGGAGCGCGCCGAGTCCGAGCTGGCCGCGTACGGCTCGGGCGAGGCGGGCACGGTGACGGTCGCGGCCTTCGCCACCGGCATCGGGCTGGTCGTCGCGCCCGCGCTCACCGCGCTCGCCCGCTCCGCGCCCGGCATCCGGGTCCGGGTGCAGGACGCCGAGGGCGACGCCAGCCTGCGGATGGTCCTCGACCGGCAGGTCGATGTGGCGGTGGCCGTCGAGTACCGGGGCGCGCCCCGTGCCGACGACCCGCGGCTGACCCGGGTCCCGCTCTACGCCGAGCCGTTCGACGCCGTACTGCCGACCGGCCACCGCCTCGCCGAGGCGGGCAAGGTGGCGGTCGCCGATCTCGCCGAGGACCCCTGGATCGGCCCGTACCAGGGCAACCCCTGCCATGACGTGGTCGTCCTGGCCTGCGAGTACGCCGGATTCCAGCCGCGGCTGGAGCACTCCTCCGACGACTTCCGGGCCGTTGTCGCCCTCGCCCGCGCCGCGGCCGGTGTGGCCCTCGTCCCCCGCTCGGCGCTGGGCGACATGGACCTGGCGGGAGTGGTGGTCCGGCCGGTCGACGGGGCGGCGCCCACCCGCCGGGTCTTCGCCGCGGTACGCCGCGGAGCCGAGGAGCACCCGCTGTTCCGCCCGGTCCTCGCCGCTCTCCAGGAGGCGGCGGCGCCACAGGGGTGACACGGCGGCGTTCGGGTGCCCCCGCCCGCGTCGTATGCCCCGGGGACGGGCGGCCGTGGCAGGCTCGTCACGGCCGTGGCGGCGAGGAGGCGAGGCGATGTCGGTCGGTCCCACCGGACCGGTCCGCGGCGCGCCGCCCGGCGCGCCGCAGGACCCCTACGCGCTGGTGCGCACCCGCGGGTATCTGCGGCTGCTGCTGATGGCGGCGGTGATCGGCGTCCCGGTCTGCGCCGTCTCGTTCGGCTTTCTCGCCCTGGTCCACGCCCTGGAACCGCTGCTACAGCACGATCTGCCGCGGGCGCTGGGGTTCGCCGGGACGCCGCTGTGGTGGCCGGCGCCGATGCTCGCGGTGGCCGGTCTGCTGGTCGGGCTGACCATCCGCCATCTCCCCGGCAACGGCGGTCATGAGCCGGCCGACGGGCTGGTGCTCGCCGGCGCGCCCCCGCTCGCCGCGCTGCCCGGCGTCGTGTGCGCGGCCCTGGCGTCCCTCAGCTTGGGCGCGGTGCTCGGCCCGGAGGCGCCGCTGATCGCCCTCGGCGGCGGGCTGGCCGCGGGCGCCGTACGGCTGACGGGCAGGGGAGCGCCGGAGCGGACGGTGGCGATGATGGGCGCCGCGGGCAGCTTCGCGGCGGTCAGCGCGCTGCTCGGCTCCCCGCTGCTCGGCGCCTTCCTGCTGATGGAGGTGGCGGGGCTGGGCGGCGCGATGCCGGGGCCGGTGCTGCTGCCCGGCCTGCTCGCCTCCGGCCTGGGGGCGCTGATGTTCACCGGGCTGGGCGACTGGACCGGCCTGGGCACCTACTCGCTCGCGCTGCACGACATCCCCCGTGCTGGGGAGCCGACGGTCGCGGAGTTCGCCTGGGCCCTGGGCATCGGGGCGGCCGCCGCGTTCACCGCGGTCGGCCTGCGGCGGCTCGCGCTGCTGCTGAAGGCGCGCGTGGTGCGCCACCGGATCGTGGCGACGGTGGCGATGGGGCTGGTGGTGGCCGGCGCGGCGATCGGGTTCACGGCGGCCACCGGCAAGCCCGCCACCGAGGTGCTCTATTCGGGGCAGTCGGCGCTGGGGTCGCTGTTCCGCGACAGCGCCGGCTATTCGGTGGCGGCGCTGCTGCTTCTTCTCCTGTGCAAAGGCGTGGCGTACTGCGCCTCGCTGAGCGCCTTCCGGGGCGGGCCGATCTTTCCGGCGCTGTTCCTGGGTGCGGCGGGCGGTGTGGTGCTGTCCCGTCTGCCGGGGCTGTCGCTCACCGCGGCGTTCGCGATGGGGGTCGGGGCGATGACGGTCTCGATGGTCCGGCTTCCGATGACCTCGGTGCTGATGGCCACGCTGCTGATGGGCGGCAGCGGGCTCACGGTCATGCCGCTGGTGATCGTCGCGGTGGTCGTCGCGCACGTCGTGGCGCTGCGCCTGACTCCGGCCGGGCCCGCGGCCGTCCCCGGGGCCCGGCCGGCACCGTCCGCCGGCTGACCGGGCCGCCGCTCAGCGGCCCGGTGTGCGGCCCGTCCCGGTCCAGGTGGCCAACTGGCGCTCCGTCCAGGTGTTGATGACCCGGTCCGCCGGGACGCCGCACTCCTCGGCGCGGGCGCAGCCGTAGATCTGCCAGTCCAGTTGGCCCGGTGCGTGGGCGTCGGTGTCGATGGAGAAGAGCGTGCCGGCCGCCAGTGCCTGGCGGAGCAGCCGGCGCGGGGGATCGAGGCGCTCGGGGCGGCAGTTGATCTCCACGGCCGTGTGGTGCTCGGCGCAGGCCGCGAAGACCTCCCCGGCGTCGAACCGCGACTCCGGGCGCGACCTGCCCGTGACCAGCCGCCCGGTGCAGTGCCCGAGGACGTCCACGAGCGGATTGCGCACCGCCGCCAGCAGCCGCCGGGTCATCGGTCCCTCGTCCATCCGCAGTTTGGAGTGCACCGAGGCGACCACCACGTCGAGCTGGTCCAGCAGCTCCGGCTCCTGGTCGAGGCTGCCGTCGTCGAGGATGTCGCACTCGATCCCGGTCAGCAGCCGGAACGGGGCCAGCTCCTCGTTCACCTCCGCCACCAGGGCCAGCTGTCGCCGCAGCCGCTCGGCGGTCAGCCCGCGGGCGACGGTGAGCCGGGGGGAGTGGTCGGTCAGCACACACCACTCGTGGCCGAGGTCGCGGGCGGCCCTGGCCATCGCCTCGACGGGGCTGCCGCCGTCCGACCAGTCCGAGTGCAGATGGCAGTCGCCGCGCAGCGCCCGCCGCAGCCGCTGCCCCTGCTCCCCTTCGACCAGCGGGCCGCCCGCCTCGTCCTCCAGGCCTGCCAGGTAGACGGGCCGTACTCCCGCGAGCGCCTCTTCGACCACCCGGGTGGTCTTGGGCCCGAGCCCTTTGAGCCGGCCCAGCGAGCCGGTCTCGGCGCGCCGTTGCACCTCGTCCTGCGACAGCGCGCCGATCGCCGAGGCGGCCGTACGGAAGGCCTGTACGCGGTAGGTCGCCGCCCCCTGCCGCTCCAGCAGGAAGGCGATGCGCTCCAGCGCCTCGACGGGCTCCACATACGCCTCCTCCCGGTGCGCCCGGCTTGGGGCCTGTCCCAGGACCCCTTTCACGGTGCCCCAGCGGGCGCCGGGCTGCCACCGGGGTGATACCGGCGGTAAATCGCCCATTCCCGCCGAGTCGGAAGCCGTTGCGTTATGCGGCTATGTCCGTTCTCGGCGCGGTGGATCCGATTGCTTCGGAATGGCACACGGATAGTGCTGATGATTCCGTTCAATGCGTTCTTCGGGGTCATTGTCGGCCCGAAAACTCTGGGCGAATCGGGCGTGGTTAAAGCCGCTGCAACATTCGGTGGGGTTTGCTGGACTTGCCCGCCGGAGTTCTGGAGGTGGCGGGCGATCAGGTGCCGTAAAAATTGGCGGTCTTCAAAAAATCTGCACACCGAATGTGCAGTCGGCACACCGTCCCCGGTGTCGTTTCGCTGCGCTGACCTGCGCGTAAGCGGTTTGGGGCGGGAATGTCCAGTTCGTCGAACGGATCGTCACCGGCTCGCTGGAGGGGAAACTGCAGGAGTTGTGAAGAAGCTGCCACCAATTCATGGATGCGCGTGCACGAGCCGTAATTCGGCGGAGCGCTGACGTCCGTATCGGCGGTGGTCGGATTAGCAGCACAACCCGCCCGCATGCTTTGATCCTTCGCACTGCGGGAGTCACACCAACGGTTCCCGATTTCGGGCCCGGACTCCCGCTGCCGTGACCGGACCACCCCACCGGACGGTTCGGACACAGCTTTTACGAGATATTCATCCGAAGGGAAACATCATGGACTTCACCCCCCAGGTTCAGACCCAGGAAATCTCCGACGCCGACCTGGACAACGTGTCCGGTGGCCTCGTCGGCGGTGTGCTCGGCTCCGTGACCGGCACCGTTGACTCCGTCGCCCCGGTCTCCGGCGTCGTCGGTGAGGCCACCGGCCTGGTCGGCGAGACCACCGGCGTGAACACCGGCGCCGTCACGAACATCGTCGCCGGTCTCTGAGCCCCGCCGTGCCGCTGAGCGGCACAGCCTGCTTTGAACGGTGACAACGGCAGGTCGGCGTCCCCTCCTTGCCGACATGCCGGGCCGTGTGCCCCGGATCCGCCCGCCCGGCGGTGCCCGGGGCACCCGGCCGCCACCGCTCCGACAGACCACTGCAGTTGAGGGAAGAGTGTCGTGCAGTTCCGCCAACAGGCCCTTTCCAAGCTGCAGTCGCCCGAGGACATCGATCTGCCGGTGCGCTTCGCCCGGCCCCAGGGCTGGCTCGTGCTGACCGTCACGGTGCTCGTCGTGATCGCCGCCTCCGTCTGGGCGGTGACCGGAACCGTCTCCTCCACGATCGCCGCACCCGGAATCCTCACCCACGGCCAGGGCAGCTACGTCCTGCAGAGCCCGGTCGCGGGCCAGGTCACCGCCGTACTCGCCGAAGAAGGCCGACGGGTGGCCGCGGGCGCCCCGCTGCTCAAGGTCCGTACCGCGCAGGGCACCACCGTCGTACGCTCCCTCGCCGCCGGCCGGCTGACCACGATGGTCGCCACGATCGGCTCCGTCGTCACCACCGGAGCGGACGTCGCCTCCGTGGAACGCATCGCACACGCCGGCGACCGGCTGACGGCCACCCTCTACCTGCCGGCCGAAAGCGGCGCCACGGTCCCCGTCGGCGCCTCGGTCGACCTCACCGTCCAGTCCGTGCCGAGCCAGCGCTACGGCGTGCTGCGCGGCAAGGTCACGGCCGTCGGCCGGACCGCCCAGACCCGCCAGCGGATCGGTGCCTTCCTGGGCAGCAGCCAGCTCGGCGAGCAGTTCTCCCAGCACGGCCCGCCCGTCGCGGTCCGCATACGGCTCGACGCCGCCCCGCAGAACACCTCCGGCTACGCCTGGTCGACCTCCGGCGGCCCGCCCTACCCCGTCGAGTCCATGACGCTGGTCCGCGGCGCCGTCCATCTGGCCGCGCAGCACCCGATCGATTGGCTGCTGCCGTGACCGCACCGAACGACTCCGCCCCCGCCCAGCAGCAGCTGCCGCCGCCCGGCCGCGGCCGGCACCGCCCCGAGCCCGCGCCCGGCGCCCGCCGTACCCGGCGGGCCGCCCCGCCCGCCCCAAGGGCCCGGAAGCCGAAGGCCGTCCGCACACCCACCGTCCTCCAGATGGAGGCCGTCGAATGCGGCGCCGCCTCCCTGGCCATGGTCCTCGCCCACTACGGACGGCATGTCCCGCTGGAGGAGCTGCGGATCGCCTGCGGTGTCTCCCGCGACGGCTCCCGCGCCAGCAATCTGCTCAAGGCCGCCCGCAGCTACGGCCTGACGGCCAAGGGCATGCAGATGGAACCGGCCGCGCTCGCCGAGGTGGCCGCACCGGCCATCCTCTTCTGGGAGTTCAACCACTACGTCGTCTACGACGGCACGGGCCGCCGCCTCGGCCGCCGCGGCGTGCACATCAACGACCCCGACAAGGGCCGCCGCTTCGTGGCGACGGAGGACTTCGACACCAGCTTCACCGGTGTCGCCCTGGTCTTCGAGCCCTCCGCCTCCTTCCGCAAGGGCGGCCGCAAACCCGGCGTCCTGGGCGCCGTGCCCGCCCGGATGCGCGGTACCACCGGCACCCTGCTCGCCGCGCTGCTGGCCAGCCTGCTGCTGGTCGCGGTCGGCGCCGCGGTGCCCGCGCTCAGCCGTACCTACATCGACATGTTCCTGATCGGCCACCAGACCTCGCTGCTGGGGCCGCTCTTCGCGTCGATGGCCGCGATGGTTGTGCTGACCGCCGTACTGACCGGGCTGCAACAGGCGAATCTGCTGCGCGGCAGGATCATCTCCTCCACCCTCACCAGCGCCCGCTTCCTGCGCCACCTGCTCAGACTGCCGGTCACCTTCTTCGCCCAGCGCAGCCCCGCCGACCTGGTCCAGCGGCTGCAGTCCAACGACGCGGTCGCCGAGACACTCGCCAGGGACCTCGCCGCCGCGGGCGTCGACGGCATCGTCGTCATCCTCTACGCCCTCCTGCTGTGGAGCTACGACCCCCAACTGACCGTCATCGGCGTGGGAATCGCGCTGCTCAACGTCGTCGCGATGCGGATCGTCGTCCGGCTGCGGGCCACCCACACCCAGAAGCTGCGCGCCGACACCGCCCGGCTCACCAACACCTCCTACACCGGCCTGCAGCTCATCGAGACGATGAAGGCCACCGGCGGGGAGAACGGCTACTTCCGCCGCTGGGCCGGCCAGCACGCCACCACACTGGAGGAACAGCAGCGGCTCGGGGTGCCCAGCGCCTGGCTGGCCGTCGTCGCCCCCACCCTCGCCACCCTCAACAGCGCACTGATCCTGTGGATCGGCGGACTGCGGGCCGTCGAGGGCCATATCTCCATCGGCCTGCTGGTCGCCTTCCAGGCGCTGGTGACGCGCTTCTCCGCACCCATCACCCGGCTCAACACCGTCGCCGGCCGGATCCAGGACTTCGCCGCCGACGTGGCCCGCCTCAAGGACGTCGAATCCTTCCCCGCCGACAGCCTCTACGCGCGGCCGGGGGCGGACGGCACCACCCGCAGACTCACCGGCCATGTGACGCTGGAGGACATCACCTTCGGCTACAGCCCGCTGGACGCACCGCTGCTCACCGGCTTCTCCCTCGCCGTCGGCCCCGGCCGGCAGGTCGCCCTCGTCGGCGGTTCCGGCAGCGGCAAGTCCACCGTCTCCCGCCTGATCTCCGGCCTCTACAGCCCCTGGGAGGGCACCATCCGCATCGACGGACAGCGCCTGGAGGACCTCTCCCGCAGCGCGCTGGCCGCCTCCGTCTCCTTCGTCGACCAGGACGTGTTCCTCTTCGAGGGGACGGTCCGCGACAACGTGGCGCTCTGGGACCCGTCGATCCCCGACGACGCGGTCATCGCCGCCCTGCGCGACGCCGCCCTCTACGACGAGGTGATCGCCCGGCGCCCCGACGGCATTCACAGCCGCGTCGAGCAGGACGGCCGCAACTTCTCCGGCGGGCAGCGGCAGCGGCTGGAGATCGCCCGCGCACTGGTACGGCGCCCCAGCATCCTGGTCCTCGACGAGGTCACCAGCGCGCTGGACGCCCGTACCGAACAGATCATCATGGACAACCTGCGGCGGCGCGGCTGCGCCTGCGTCGTCATCGCCCACCGGCTGAGCACCGTCCGCGACAGCGACGAGATCGTGGTCCTCGACCACGGCGTGGTCGTCGAACGCGGCCGGCACGAGGACCTGGTCGCCGCCGGGGGCGCGTACGCCGAGCTGGTCAAGGAGCACTGACGTGTCAGCCATGCCGCCGTCCGCGGTCGCGGGAACCGGCGAGACCGACGCGGTGACGCAGGCGCTGGGCGGCCTCGGCGCGCCCGTCGACTGCACCGGCCTGCGCAGCGTCCCCCTCGAAGGGCCGCATGTGCTGTGGCTGGTGACCGGCGGCTCGCTGGACCTGTTCGCCGTCGACGCCGCCGCCCAGGGCCACTGGCACTTCCTCGGCCGGCTGGAGGGCGGCACCCTGCTGCTGGGCCCGGTTGAGGGCCCCCAGCACACCCTGCTCGGCCGCCCCTCGCAGGACTGCCGGCTGCGCCGGATCCCGCTGCGCGAGCTGCCGCGGTACGAGACCGGCCCGTACGGGGAGTACGGCGGGTCCGCGGCGTACGGGGAGTACCCGGACACCGGGGCGTTCCCGCAGTACGGCACGCAGGGCGGCTACGGGCACGAGGCGCCCTCCCCGCTGGAGCACGCCTTCGCGCTGGGCACCGCCCGCAGTTCGGGCGTCCTCTTCGAGGCACCGCTCGACGGCCGGCCGGGCGACGACGCGGTGGCCGACGACGACGTCCTGTGGATGCCGGTGCCGCCCGGCAGCGTCCAGTACGGCGCCTCCTACAGCGCGGAGGCGGCCGGCGACCTGCTGGTGGACCCCGCGCTGTGGCAGCAGATGGTCAACCAGCAGTACCGGCTGCTGTCCGCCGTCGACCGCTGGATCGAGCAGCTGGAGCGCGCCCACGAGGACCGCACCGCGGCCGGCATCAAGGCCGGAGAGGCCGTCCGCGAGCGGGCCGACCAGGCGCTGCTGGCCTCCATCGGCCGTCAGGAGCGCGGGCGGGGGAGCGACGGACCCGGCCGGGCCGGCGACGACGCCACCTTCGAGGTCTGCCGGAAGGTCGCCGAGGCGGCCGGCATCACGCTGACCGAGCCCCCGAAGGGCGGCGCGGTCAGCGACCGCATCTCCCCGGTCGAGCGGATCGCGGTCGCCTCGCGGATCCGCACCCGAGCGGTCCGGCTCGCCGGGAGCTGGTGGCGGACCAACGCCGGCCCCCTGGTGGGACACCGCGCCAAGTCCGGCGCCCCGGTGGCGCTGCTGTGGCGCCGTGGCCGCTACGAGGCCGTCAACCCGGCCTCCGGACTGCGGCTGCGCATCGGCTCGGACAACGCCGAGGAGTTCGAGCCGCGCGCCGTCATGTTCTACCGCCCGCTGCCGGAGCGGCCCCTGAACATGTGGCGGCTGATGCGCTTCTGCCTGCGCGGCACCCGGATGGACGTCCGCAACCTGGCCCTCAGCGGACTGGTGACGGTCGTCCTCGGCGCGCTCGTGCCCATCGCGACCGGCAAGGTGCTCGGGGAGTACGTACCCGCCGCCGAGCGGAGCCTGATCGTCCAGGTCGCCCTCGCCGTCATGGTCACCGGCATCGTCTCCGCCGCCTTCATGCTGCTGCAGAACCTCACCGTGCTGCGGATGGAGGGCCGGATCGAGAGCGTGCTGCAGCCGGCCGTGTGGGACCGGCTGCTGCGGCTGCCGACGAAGTTCTTCACCGAGCGCTCCACCGGCGAACTGGCCGGCGCCGCGATGGGCATCAGCACCATCCGGCGGGTGCTGTCCGGCGTCGGGCCGGTGGCGGTGCAGTCCACGACGGTCGGCGCGATGAACCTGGTCCTGCTGCTGGTCTACAGCGTGCCGCTGGCGCTCGCCGCGATCGGCATGCTGATCGTCATCGGGGCCGTGTTCCTCTTCATGGGCCTGTGGGAGCTCCGCTGGCAGCGCCGGCTGGTCAAACTCACCCACAAGCTCAACAACCAGGCCTTCCAGACCCTGCGCGGGCTGCCCAAGCTGCGGGTCGCGGCGGCCGAGAGCTTCGCGTACGCGGCCTGGGCCCGGGAGTTCGCCCGCTCCCGCGAGCTCCAGCAGAAGGCCGGCCGGATCAAGAACCTGACCACCGTCCTCAACGCGGTCTATCTGCCGCTCTGCTCGCTCACCCTGTTCATGCTGCTGGCCGGACCGGCCCGCGGCAGCATGTCGGCCGGCTCGTTCCTCACCTTCAACACCGCGGTGACCATGCTGCTGACCTCGGTCACCCAGATCACCGGCGCATTCGTCGCGGCCGCCGCCGCGCTGCCGATGTTCGAGCAGATCAAGCCGGTGCTGGACGAGGCACCGGAGGTACGCGGCGCCAGCGCCCAGCCCGGCACCCTCTCCGGCGGCATCGAGGCCAAGAAGCTCTCCTTCCGTTACACCGACGACGGACCGCTCGTCCTCGACGATGTCTCCCTCCAGGTCCGGCCCGGCGAGTTCGTCGCGGTGGTGGGGCCCAGCGGCTGCGGCAAATCGACCCTGCTGCGGCTCCTCATCGGCTTCGACAAGCCCTCCTCGGGCAGCGTCCTGTACGACGGGCAGGACCTCGCCGCCCTCGACCAGGCCGCGGTGCGCCGCCAGTGCGGGGTCGTCCTGCAGAACGCCCAGCCGCTCACCGGCTCCATCCTGGACTGCATCTGCGGCGCGGAGTCCTTCACCCAGGAGGAGGCCTGGGCCGCCGCCGAGATGGCGGGCCTGGCCGAGGACATCAAGCGGATGCCGATGGGCCTGCACACCATGATCTCCGGCGGTGCCGCGATCTCCGGCGGCCAGCGCCAGCGCCTGATGATCGCTCAGGCGCTGGTCCGCCGCCCCCGGATCCTCTTCTTCGACGAGGCCACCAGCGCCCTGGACAACGAGACCCAGCGCATCGTCATCGACAGCACCCGCAAGCTCAGCGCCAGCCGGCTGGTGATCGCCCACCGGCTGACCACGGTCATGGACGCCGACCGCGTGCTCGTCATGGACGAGGGGCGGATCGTCGAGCAGGGCGCCCCGGCCGAGCTGCTCGCCGACACCGGCGGCCGGCTGCACGACCTGGTGCGGCGTCAGCTGACCTGACGGCCCCGTCCGGCCGAGCCGCTCCCCGATTCCCCGCACAGCGCCGCATATCGTGCACTGCAGCGGAGTACGGAGGACGAGATGGCCACAGCGAAGGACCTGTTCGAGGCGCTGCCGCCGGACCAGCGCCGGCGGCTGACCGACATCGCCCGGGAGGTGTCGCTGCCCCGCGGCACCAGGATCTTCGAGGAGGGCCACCGGGCGGACCGGTTCTGGATCATCCGCAGCGGACAGGTCGCGCTCGACCAGCGCGTCCCCGGACGCCGGGCCGCGATCGTCGAGACCCTGGGCCGCGACGAACTGCTCGGCTGGTCCTGGCTCTTCCCGCCCTACCTGTGGCACCTGGGCGCACAGACCGTCGGCCCGGTGGAGGCGGTGGAGTTCGACGCCACGTTGGTCCGCGCCCTGTGCGAGTCCGATCCGGTCCTGGGCCGGGCGATGTACCGCTATGTCGCCGAAACGGTCGCCGACCGCCTGCACGGCACCCGTACCCGCCTGCTCGACCTGTACGGGCCCCAGGGCAGCGGCCCCGACCCCTGAACCCCCAAGGCCGCCGGAACACCCCGCGCCTCACCCCGCCGCGAAGTGGCTCGGCCGCCCCTCGCGCAGCACCAGCCGGCCCAGCCGCTCGGCCTTGGCCCGGTGCATCAACTCGCGTCGGCCGTCGGCGTGTTCGAGCACACACGAGTGCCACGGCGTCAGCCAGGCGTCGGGCGCTTCGAGCAGCCGGATCCCGAACTTGGCCGAGCCCCGCGGCTGCGGATGGATCGAGAGCCGGAACGCCTCCGGATGCTGCCCGGCGATCAGCTCGCCCCAGGCGCTGCTGCGCCGCATCACCCCGTACGCACGCCGGCGGCAGTCGCGCTGCAGCGCCGAACGGGTACCGGCGAAGCGGGCGGTGTCCTCGAAGAGGAACCGGGTGATGCCCTGATACAGCCGCCGGGCCGGCTCGTCGCTGCGCGTCAGCGCCCGCAGCTCCGCCAGGTCCGGGGCGTACCGCTGCTCGACCAGTGCGCGCTTGTCGTGGTGCGACAGTCCGCCGCCGTAGACCTCACGCAGGTCGAAGACCTCCAGGTGCCGCAGGCCCTCGGCGCGGATCAGGGCGCGCAGCGCGTCGCTGTAGGCGTCGATGTCCACGTCCGGCACGCCGATGAGGTCGCTGAAGACATGCCCGTCCGAGCAGATGACCACCCGCGCGCCGGGCGGGTACACGGCGGCGATCCGTGCGCACAGCGCGTCCAGGAACCGCAGCGCCAGCCGTTCGCCCTCGTCGGGGAGGCGGCCCAGCACCTTGGCGGGGTTGGGGGACTTGCAGGGGAAGCCCGGCAGCGTGAACCGGATCGGCTCGCCCGCCGCCACCGGCGCGGCCAGCTGCCGTAGCTGGGCGGGGAAGTCGTCGGGGGAGTCGTGGCCGGCGGAGTCCAGGGTGCGCCGGTACGGCAGGAGTGCGCGGAGCACCGCCGCGCAGACGGCCCGCTGGCCGGCGGACGGTCCGGTGCGCGGCTGAGCGGGGCTGGTCAGCACGCGGTGACCGCCCCGCGCGGCGCGTCGAGCGGCGCCTTGGCCCGGCGTCTGCCCGGCGGGCCGCTGCGGGCGTGCGGCTCATGTTCGTCCTCGGCTGCGTACGGCTCGACGGGATCGGGCAACGTGGACAAGGCGTCCTCCTCGACGGCGCTGGTCTGCGGCAACCGCGCCCGCACGGCACGGCGTTGGAGAGGTCGGTCGCCGGGTGCGCCGAGTTCCCGCCGTCCGCCGGGAAATCCGGCGGACGAGCGGATCCACAGGTGGGGCGGTGTGCCGTCAAACCCAGTTAGTCGGGCCGGGCAGCCGCCGGGTTCCGGCCGCGGAACAGGACAAACCTCACGTGCCGACCGGCCCCCGATCGTGTGCTCGACGCCGTCTGCGCCTGCCACGATGACGCGATGTCCACCTCTCCCGCCGACCGCGGTCGGCCCTCACCGCCCCAGGCCGTCAGGCGGCTGCTGCCCGCCCGGCCGGTCATCGGATTCGTCGTCCTGCTGGCGGCGCTCTTCGCGTTGTCGTACGGGGCCGGTGCCCTCGCCGGCCCGGTCGCCCCGGGGCTGCACCCGGCCGGTGGCTCCCCTTCGGGAGGCTCCGCGCCCGCCGACGACGGCGACATGGGCGGGATGCACGGCATGGGCGCCGGGGCACCCCGCCCGGTGACGGTGGGAGCGGCCCGATGACCGCGTCGGCCTCGGCCGCATCGTCGGCGGCCTCCTCGGCGCGGCCCCCGCACCAGCCGGCCGACGAAGCCCCGGACCACACCACCACCCTCACCATCGGCGGGATGACCTG
This sequence comes from Streptomyces sp. NPDC002446, assembly GCF_053595675.1. NCBI lineage: Bacteria > Bacillati > Actinomycetota > Actinomycetes > Kitasatosporales > Streptomycetaceae > Streptomyces > Streptomyces sp. NPDC002446. The sequence continues at coordinate 56,116 of NZ_JBSFYC010000037.1, forward strand.
CGCCGCCTGTGTGGGGCGGGTCGAGCGGAAACTCGGCCGGCTGGACGGCGTCGCGGCCTCGGTGAACCTGGCCACCGGGCGGGCGACGGTCAGCCACCCCGCGGCCGTGCCCGTCAGCACACTGATCAGCACCGTCGAGGCGGCCGGATTCACCGCGCAGCTCCCCGAGCCGGTCACCCCGGAGCCGTCCGGTGCCGCGCGGCCGCCGGCCACGGAGCGTCCGGACGACGAGGAGCAGCGCACCGCCCGCGCCGAGCGCCACCGGCTGCTGGTGACCGCACTGCTCTCGCTCCCCGTCCTGGCCCTGTCGATGGTGCCCGGCTGGCAGTTCCGCAACTGGCAGTGGCTGTGCTTCGCGCTCGCCGCACCCGTCGCCGTATGGGGCGCCGCGCCCTTCCACGCGCGGGCGCTGCGCGGTCTGCGGCACGGCGCCGCGACGATGGACACCCTGGTCTCCCTCGGCGTCGTCGCGTCCTTCGCCTGGTCCGGCTATGCGCTGTTCCTCGGCGGGGCCGGAACGCCCGGGATGACGATGCCGTTCAGCCTGCTGCCCACCGCGGGCGGCGGAAGCGCCCACCTCTATCTGGAAGCCGCCGTCGGCGTACCGCTGTTCGTGCTGGCCGGGCGCACGATGGAGGCCAGGGCCCGGCGCGGCACCGGCTCCGCGCTGCGGGCGCTGGCCGAACTCGCCGCCAAGGACGTCGCCGTACGGGCGCCCGGCGGCGCGGAGCGGATCATCCCGGTGGACCGGCTGCGGGCCGGCGACCGCTTCCTGGTGCGCCCCGGCGAGCGCGTCGCCACCGACGGCACCGTCGTCGAGGGCACCTCCGCCCTGGACCTGTCCCTGATCACCGGGGAGAGCCGCCCGGTCGAGGTCGGTCCGGGCTCGGCGGTCGTCGGCGGCGCGGTCAACTCCGGTGGTCTGCTGGAGGTACGGGCCGACGCGGTCGGCGCCGCCACCCAGCTCGCCCGGATCACCCGGCTCGTCGAGGACGCCCAGACCGGCAAGACCCGCATCCAGCGGCTCGCCGACGCGGTCGCGGCGGTCTTCGTCCCCGCCGTACTGACCGTGTCGGTCAGCGTCCTGGGCTTCTGGCTGGGCGCCGGCGCCGATCCCCAGGCCGCGGTCACCGCCGCGGTCGCCGTCCTCGTCGTCGCCTGCCCGTGCGCGCTGGGCCTGGCCACCCCGACCGCGCTGCTCGCCGCCACCGGACGCGGCGCCCAGCTCGGGATCCTGGTCCGCGGCCCGGAGGCGCTGGAGAGGCTGCGCCGGATCGACACCGTCGTCCTCGACAAGACCGGCACCCTCACCACCGGACGGACGAGCGTCACCGGCCTCACCGCGCGCACCGGCGGCCTCGAACCCGCCACCACACTGCGCCTGGCCGCCGCGGTCGAGCAGGGCTCCGAACATCCGCTGGCGCGTGCGGTCGTCGCCCACGCCCGGGAGCGGCACCCGCAGGACGGTCAGCCCCTGCCGCCCGTGGCCGGCTTCCGCGCCACCCCCGGGCACGGCGTACACGGCACCGTGGACGGGCACCGGGTGGAGCTCACCCGCCCCGGCGACCTCGCCGGTCTGCCGGCGCGGCTTCCGGACGCGGTGCGGGAGGCCGAGACCGCCGGCCACACCGCGGTGCTGGTCACCGTCGACGGCACCCCGGAGGCCGTCCTCGCCGTCGGCGACACCCTGCGTCCCGACTGCTACCGCGCCGTGGACCATCTGCGGCGGCTGGGGCTGCGCCCCGTCCTGGCCACCGGCGACCGCGCCGCCACCGCCCGTGCGGTGGCCGGCAAGCTCGCCATCACCGAGATCCACGCCGAGGCCCGCCCCGAGGACAAGGCCGCCCTCGTCACGGCCCTCAAGGAGCAGGGCGGCCGGGTCGCCGTCGTCGGCGACGGCGTCAACGACGCGGCGGCCCTGGCACTCGCCGACCTCGGCATCGCCGTGGGCACCGGCACCGACGCCGCGATCGGTGCCGCCGATGTCACCCTGGTCCGCGAGGACCTCCAGGCCATCGCCGACGCGGTGCGGCTGGCCCGCCGCACGCTGGGCACCATCCGCACCAACCTCGTCTGGGCCTTCGGCTACAACCTGCTGACCGTGCCGCTCGCCGCCGTCGGCCTGCTCAATCCGATGCTCGCCGCCGCCGCGATGTCGGTCAGCTCCCTGCTGGTCGTGGGCAACAGCCTGCGGCTGCGCGCCTGGCAGCCGGGCGGCGGGGCACGCCGGCCCGCCCGCACGGCGGCACGCGGGGAGGCGGCATGAACCGGCTGCCCGTCGCGGCCGTCGCCGTACCGCTGCTCACCTGCCTGGCGACTCTCGCCACCCTCACCGTCTGGACCACGACCGGCAACGCGGGGAGCCCCGCGCAGCTGAGCGTCGCCGAGGGCCGGGTGCTGGTCCCGGCCGGCTCCGAGGCGACCGCCGCGTTCTTCACCATCCGCAACACCGGCGGTGCGGACGACGTCCTGACGGGCGTCACCGGCCCCGCCGGGCACCGCGCGATGCTCAGCCGCACCGTCGACATCGGGCACAACGCCCGGAGCATGGCGATGGCCGGGTCCGCCACCGTCCCGGCCGGCGGCGAACTGCGGATGTCGCCGACCGGCCTGGACGTCATGGTGAGCCCGCCGCCGGCCCTCGCCCCCGGCGACCGGCTCACCTTCACCCTCCACTTCCGTGACAGCCCGCCGCGGACCGTACGGGCACGGGCGGTACGCCCCGGTGAGTGACGCCCCGTAAGAATCCGGGGAGATAAGGGCAGGGGCCCATGGACGAGCGGTATCGCGTCCATGGGCCCCTGCGCCGCACCGGGCGCGGCCGGTCAGGCCACGGCGCCCGCGAGCGCGCGCGGCCGGTCGGCGGGCTCGGTCCGCTCCGCCTCCGTCAGCAGCGCGACCAGCGTCTCCCGGGCGCGCGCCACCCGGGACCGTACGGTCCCCACGGGGCAGCCCATCACCTCGGCGGCCGCCGCGTACGGCTGCCCCAGCAACTGCGTGAGCACGAACGCCTCCCGACGCTCCGGCGCCAGCGCCACGAGCAGCTCGGACAGCGCGATGCCCTCGTCGAAGCCCGGCACCCCGCGCGGCTGCACCCGCTCCGCCGCCGACTGCCAGTCGTCGGTCGCGGCCAGCCGCGGCCGGACCGCATGGGAGCGGATCCGGTCCGCCACCGTCCGCCGGGCGATGGTCAGCAGCCAGGTACGCGCCGAGGACCGGCCCTCGAACCGCGGCAGACTGCGCAGCGCCCGTACATAGGTGTCCTGCACCAGGTCGTCGGTCGCCTGCGGATCCCCGCTCAGGTGCGTCACATAGCGCCGCACATCGAGCTGGGTGGCCCGTACGAACTGCTCGACGGCCCGTTCGTCACCGGAGCGGGCGGCCAGCGCCCAGCCCGTCACCGCCTCGTCATCCCGCACGGCGCGACCGCCCTTCGCCGCCCCTGCGCGCTTCGGGGAGGATGGACGCATGCACTGCTCGCGCATCCGTACGGCCCTCTCCGCCCGCCTCGACGGGGAGGAGCTGCCCCCCGGCATCACCACCGGCCGGCTCGACGGCCACCTCGCCGGCTGCCCCGCCTGCCGGCAGTGGGAGGCGCGGGCACGTGCCCTGACGGCGCACCTCGGCATCGCCGCGGCGCCCACCGAGGGCGATCCGGCGGCCGCCGACGCGCTGCTCGCCGCTCTGCGGTCGGCATCCGCAGGGCCGGTGTCCGCGCCCCCCGGCATCGCGGGTACGGACGGCGAACGGGCCGGTTGAGCGGGCCGCACGGGGGCGGCGGCCGCCCCCGCCGGCCGGGGTGCCGGCATCGGGCACCGGCAGCGGCGCCACCGGTATCCGGACAGGATTCATCATCTGGAGTCCTTCGTATGACCCGGTCGCCGCGCACGGCGGCGACCGGTGAATCGGAGCCGGGACCCCGGGCGCAGGCGCCGAGCGCGCACTGCCCGTCCGTCCACGGCTCGGGAATTCGACCGTGCTGTCAGCCGACAGCCGGTTCACACGGCGGACCCCGCAGCGACATCGCATGGGCCAGCAGCAGCTGGTGCACCGCGCGCCGCGGCTCCTGCCGGGCGGCGCGCACGACGGGCGGCGCCTCGGGCAGCAGGCCGCGAACAACGAGCACCAGCGGAGCGAACAGCCGGCACGACACGCTCCGTACGAGCCGGAACGCCGCCCGCTCGCCGCCCCACAGCCACCACGCACTGAGCAGGGCGACCAGCAGGTGGGCCGCCAGCATGCCGGTGGCGCTGCCGTGCATGCCCGCCATCTGGCCGGCCTGGTCCAGGTGCGAGAGGTGGCCGCCATGCCCCGCGCCGGACGTCCCCGGCATCCCGTGCATGCCCGCCATCGACTGGGTTCCCTGTACGGACACCAGCTGCCGCTGCATCAGCTGCGCCATCTGCGCGGCGTTGCCGTCGGGGAGCGGCATGCCCTGCGCGCCGCACAGCCAGCTGTCCGCCCACTGCCGCGCGAGCGACGACCGCGGGCCGCCGCCGGAGCCGGCCACCGCCTGGCCGAACGAGAAGGCGCTGTGCAGCGCCGCCTGTGTGCCGACGGTCAGCAACCCGACCAGCAGCGGGCCGCGTTCCCGGCCCGCGAAACACCAGGCACCGGCCGCGGTTCCCGCACCGGCCGAGAGCAGCATCCACGCGGGCACCGTGGCATCCGACATCACCACATGGCCCAGCGCAGCGAGCAGCACACACACCGCCGCGAACACCGCGGCGCGTAGCCCCCTGAGAACCTGCCCCGCATCCATGACAGGGCCATCGTCGCACCCCGTCCCCGACGCGGAACGCGAGGGGCCCCAAGATCCGTCCCGGAGCCGGCCGGCCCGGGCACCACCTCGTGCTTACGGGTGAAGCCGGTGGTGAGGCGGGTGCCCGGAGGTTAGAAGTCCGCGCTTCAACATACCTATAGAGCTGTGACAGACCCCTTTGACGTGGCGCTGCTGACGCTGGGCGCGGAAGGCGTGCCCGACCTCGACGGCGACGGCGCGGGGCCGGAGCTGACGACGGCGCACCCGTGTCCATCGGGGGGCGAGGGCCATGTCGGCGTCACCGGGGCATCGCCCGCAGACGCGCCCGGAAGGCTCTGACGCGCGGATGCCGTTGGTAGGGGGCGAGCCGCTGGAGCAGGCGGGGGAGCGTGCCGTGCACGGATCCGGTGGCGAGCTGCCGGTAGTGCCGCAGCGAGAGGAAGCAGTGCTCGACCGCCGCTTCCACCTCGTGCGTGGCCAGCAGGGCATGGGCGAGCCGGGCGTGCAGCAGCGTACGGGCCTTGTGGTGCTCGGCGGGCCGGCCGGCCAGGGAACACTCCAGCTCGGCCCGCGCGCCGCCGTGGTCCCCCAGCTGTCCGAGCACCTCGGCCCGCTGGTAGCGCAGCGCGGTCTCCGGATAGCTGGTGAAGGGGCCCTCCGGTCCCGTTGACCGGGCGAGGTGCCGCTCGGCCGCCATGAGGTCCGCGGCCGACAGCCGGCGCTGTCCGGCGCCGGCGCGTACGACGGCACGCCCCGCGTGGAGGAAGGCACGGGTGGCGTGCGGGACGGCGGAGCCCGCGACGGCGAGTGCCGCCTCGCCCAGCGCGACGGCCTGACGGTGGTCGTCCAGCCGGTGCGCCTGGACGCTCAGGCAGCGCAGGGTGATGGCGAAGGCGCCACGGTCCTCGGCCGTATGGGCGAGGCCGAGGGCGACGTTGTAGTAGTGCAGCGCGAGGGCGGTGTGGCCGACGTCGGACGTCATGGCCGCGAGCAGGAGCGTCAGATGGGCGGCGCCGGTGAGCAGCTCCTGCCGGACCGCCGGCTCGGCGGGTGCGGTGAGCAGCGGCACCACGTCGTCGGAGAGGTAGAGCGCCAGCGCCGGCCGCCCGTGGGCGCCGCCGTACTTCTCCCCCATCAGGGCGCTGTAGGAGGCCATCGTCTCCAGCCGTGCCGCGTCCGCCGAGGACGCCTGCCGCCCGTTGCCGGCGGGCGGCGGGAGGGGCGGCGGGGCCGCGTCCCAGCGGCTGAGCACGGGCGGCGGGGCGGAGATGACCGAGCGGGCCAGCGGCGCCCGGCGGCTGGGGTCGGCGTCCGCCCGGCACAGGGCGGCCAGCCGCCGCACCGGATCGGCACTGCGCAGCACGGCCGCCACCGAGTCGCCGGCCGCGTCCGGCTCGTCGAAGCCGGTGTCGGCGGGCGTCAGCCGCCGGCCGATCCGGCGGCTCAGCACCTGGCCGACCAGCTCGACGACCGGGGACCGGGGGCGCGATCCGCCCAGCCAGTGGGCCACCGAGGTCCGGTCGTAGCGCAGTTGCAGCCCGTGGGCCGTTCCCAGGACGTTGACGGCGCGGGCGAGATCCCCGGCGGACCAGTCCGCTTCGGCCAGCAGAGCGGCCAGCAGACGGTTCGGGCGCCTGCGCCTGGCTGATCCGTCTTTCATGATCTGCCCTCTCTCCGGAAAGGACGCACCGCGGCAAGTGCGGGGACTTTCAACACGTTCACGGTCCCGCCCCATGCCGGGCGTTCCCAGCCGACGGGATTCATGGTTCCGTTAAGGGGCGGACTTCGGCCATACCTCAGGGAGCGCAGGGCGGCTTTCCGGACACCGGGCGGCATATCGGCCGGTGAATTCTGCGCCGGTTGCGCCAAGGCGGTCCGCGCAGCGAACCCTCATGGACAACAGCAGCACCAGGCGCGGCACATGGCACCTCAAGAAACCGATCAGCAGCAGGATTCCCGCAGTTCCTCCGCACCGTTCGCCCCCGGCCCGTCCGCAGAATTGGCTCGTAATCAGCGGACCGGCAGCGGACGTTCGACCGCCTCTCCCGCCCGGGAGGGATGAGTGCCGCCGTCACGCGACCGCAACGAAAACCTACGGGCCCTGCTGGCGGAGGCCCGGTGGACCCAGGCCGCGCTCGCCCGCACGGTCAATGCTCTGGCCGCGGAAATCGACCTGGACCTGAACTACGACCGGACGGCCGTCGCCCATTGGCTGAGCGGAACGCAGCCGGCACCGCCGGTACCCGAACTGATAGCGGAAGCGCTCACCCGACGCCTCGGACGCTCCGTATCACCGAGTGCGGCGGGATTCGCCTGCGCGCCTTCCGTTCCGCCGGGCACCGGGTCGACCGATCAGGAATCCCCGGCCGAAACGGAACTCGCCGAACTGTGCGGAATGGAGAGCGACCCCGCGCGCCGCATGTCCGCACGGCTCCTGCCGTACCGGGAATCGGACCTCGCCGACGTAGGCGCCGGCCCGCGCTCGCGGGAGCCGCGGTCCGCGGTGCCGCGCGGCGCGGACGAGGACGAACTCGCCGTGGTCCGGCTCGCCGTGCGCTTCTACGCGGCCTCGTTCAACGCGCACGGCGGCCGGCGCGCCCGCTCGGCCCTGGCCACGTACCTCGCGGACGACATCGCCCCGCGGCTGCGGGAGACGACGGACGAGGACACGCACCGGGGCCTGCTGGTGGAGACCTCGCGGCTCACCTTCCTGCTCGCGCGGATGTACCAGGACGCCTCCGTCCACGGGCTCGCCCAGCGCCACTTCCACGCCGCCCTGCGACTCGCCGCCGAGGCCCGGGACGCCACCGCCTGGGCCGTCGTCCTACGCGGACTGAGTGCCCAGGGACTCGCCCTGGGCCACCGGCGGGCCGCGCTGCACGCCGCCGAGGCCGCCGCCGCCACCGCCCGGAAACCGGACGGCGGCACCCGGGCCTTCCTGCTGTCCCACCTCGCGGCCGCCCAGGCCGCCTGCGGACTGCGCCAGGACGCCCTCGCCTCCCTCGCCCGCGCCGAAAGCGCGGCGGAAACCGAAGGCGGAAGAGCCCACGCACCGGGCCCGTTCCACACCTATCCACCCGCCGCGCTGGAGTTCCAGAGCGCCGAGGTCCTGCGATATCTGGGCGATCTGCCGGCCGCGCACACGGCCCTGAACCGCTCCTTGGCGCACCGGCCCGGCGACGACCACCGCGGGCTGGCGCTGAGTTATGCGCAGCACGCCGAAATCCTCATCGCACTCGGCCATGTGGAGGAGGCCTGCGCCGCCTGGAGTTCCTTTCTTGATCAGTACGTCCATGTGCGGTCGGGTGCCGCGGATCTCGCGGTGAGCCGGCTGCGCCAACTGCTCGCCCCCTTTCGCGTGCTCCCCGCGGCGACCGCGGTTCTGCACCGCACCTCCGCCCTGAAATCCACCCTTTCGCAACTCTGAACGATCCGCCCGCCGACGCGCTTTCACGCCTTTCAACATCCTCGGTCAACACCCTCACTACCACGGCACCGAATCGGCTGTTCAATTGAGGAAGAGCGCCCACCGGAAGAATAAGGAGGGGCGGCAATGCAGAATGCCCCCGGAGTTTTCCAGGGAGAAACCGAAGCTTTACCGCGCCGGATCGTCCACCTCTTTCCGGGACAGGGCGACTTCGCCGTCAGCCCGCTCGTCCGGGCGGCCCGCGCGCATACCGCGGTGCGTACGGCGGTCACCGAGGTATTCGGCGAAGCGGAAGAGACGGGCCGTGAGTTCGGCATCGCGCCCCTGGCGCCGGCCCTGCTGAGCGACTCACCGCCCAGCGGCCGCGACCTGGCCGCCGCCACCGTCGGAACCCCGCAACTCGCCCTGTTCTGCTCCTCGGTGGCCGTGCACCGCGCGCTGTGCCGCATCGGCCTGCCGCCCGACCAGGTGCTCGGGGTGAGCTTCGGGGAGATCGCGGCCCTCACCGCGGCCGGCGTCTTCGAAATCGCCGAGGGCGCCCGCATCGCCTGCCTGCTGGCACGTCAACTGGCGTGCTGCGCGGGCGGGATGACGCTGATCGGCGCCCCCGAGTGCCGTACGCGAGCGCTGCTGCGCGAGTCCGGGTCCGTGGAGCTGGCCGTGGCCTGCGTCAACGACCCCGGCGAGACCGTCGTCAGCGGCCCCGTCCCGGCCCTGTCGGCCGTGGAGGAACTCGCCGGGCGGCAGGGGCTGTCCGCCTCCCGGCTGCGGCTGCCGTTCTCCTCCCACCACCCGGCGCTGACCGGGCCGGCCGACGCGTTCGCGGCCTCGATCCGTCCGCTCGCCGCGCGCCCCGCCCGGATCCCCGTGTTCTCCGCCGTCCACGGCGGCCCGTACGGGCCCGGCGACGATGTGCACCGCGGACTGGCGAACTGCCTGACCCACCCCGCAAGGGTGCCCAAGGTGCTGCACCGGCTGACCACCCGGCGCACCGCCCTGCTCCTGGAAGCGGGCACCGGCCACGCGCTGACCCGCAACGCACGCCACACACTGCCGCCGGCCGCGGCCGGCGCCCACGCACCCCTCGCCGATCCCCGATTCCCCTGGCCCCGCGCCGGAGCCCCGGCCACCTCCCCGGCCGGCGCTCCCCGCACCGCCACCTGGAGCCGTCCCGATGGCCACACGCCTGCCGCCGCGCGGTGAACTCGAAGACCTCATCAACGGGGCGTCCCCGGACCCGCTGCGCGGCCGGCTGCTCACCGCCCTGAAGGCCACCGGCGAACCCCCGGCCGCCGGCTCCGCGGACCGCGCCCACCACATCCACCGGCGGCTGCGCCGGCTCGCCGAAACCCTGCCGCCCCCCGCCGAACTGCTCCGCGATCCACAACGGCTCGCGCTGTTCAGCGAGTGCGTCGCGGTCGCCGACCCGCCGCTGTACATGGCCGCCCTCTCCCACTACGCGCTCTGCCTGGGGTCGGTCATCGCGCTGACCGACGACCCGGCCCGCCTCGGCAGCCAGTGGGACGCGCTGGCGAGCGCCCGCTCCAAGGGCGTCTTCATGGTCACGGAGATCGGGGACGCCAGCAGCCATCTGGGCATCCGCACCACCGCCGCGTTCGACCCGCACACCGGGGAGTTCGTGCTCAGCACGCCCGGCCCGGGAGCGGCCAAGTTCTCCAGCGTCGGCTCCTCACGGATGCCGCAGACGGCCGTGGTGTGCGCACGCCTGCTGACCGGCGGGGCGGACCGCGGGGTGTTCTCCTTCGTGGTGGACCTCACCGATGAGCACGGCCCGCTGCCGGGGGTGGAGATCTCCCGCGGCATCGAGCTGCCGTCCCTGCCACTGGACTACGCGCTGGTGCGCTTCCACGGCGTACGGCTGCGCCACGAGCAGTGGCTCGCCGACCGTGCGCGGATCGACCGGGCGGGCACGTTCCACGATCCGCTGGGCACCCCGCAGGCCCGGCTGCAGCGGACCCTGTGCGTGGGGCAGGTCCTGTGGGCGACGCTGCCGTCGGCGATGGCCGCCATGGCACGGGAGTGCGCGGTACGGGCGCTGCGGTTCTCGGCACGCCGCCCGGCCCACGGCCGACTGGCCCCCGGGGCGAGCGTGCTGGCCTTCCGCAACCAGCAGCATGCGCTGCTCGGCTGCCTGGCCGAGTCCTTCGCCCTCACCTGCGCCGGCCGCACGGCACGCGAGATCTGGACCAGGTCGCGCGCCACGGCCGCAGGCCGCACCGCGACCGCGGCCGGGACGGACGAGATGACCTTCGCCCCGTGGACCGCCGTCGACCGCCCGCTCGCGGTGCTCAAGGCGCACACGGTGCGCGGCACCGCACGCGTGGCCGCCGAGTGCCAGCACCGCAGCGGCGTCGCGGGCTTCCTGCACCCCAACCTGCTGGCCGGCTACCACGGTTTCGCCCACGCCTTCGACAGCGCCGGCGGCGACAGCCAGCTGATCGTGCTGGACGCCGGCCGGGCCCTCGCGGAGGAGGGCGGCCCCGCCCCGGGCGCAGGGGGTCCGGCGCCCGACGTCCCCGTCGACCACCCCGCGTGGTGGCCCGCGGTCACCAGGGCCCAGGAGGCCTGGCTGACAGCGGAGTTGCACCGGTCCCTGGAGCGGCGGACCCAGTCCGGGCTGTCGGGCCTGGAGCTGTGGAACCCGCTGCTGGACGCGGCCCGCGAACTCGGCGAGGCGTACGGGAGCCGGCTGGTCGCCGAGAGCCTGTCCGGGGCTCTCGCGGCGGTCGACGACCCCGGGCTGCTGGCCGCGCTGCGCCCCCTGGCGGCGCTGTACGGCGCGGTCGAGGCGCGTCGTCTCTCCGGCCGTCTGCTGGCCACCGGCGTGCTCGGCCCGTCCACGGTACGGGCGCTGCCCGCGGTGCTCGACGGGCTGTGCGACCGCCTGCTGCCGCACCTCCCCCTGCTGGAGGAGGCCCTGAGCGCGCCGCGCGGTGCGCCGCCCGCCCCGCTGGGCGCCGACGACTACGCCGCGGCCCTGACCGAGTCCCTCGACCGGCTACCCGAAAGGCTGTCATGAGCCAGACATCCCCGACGATGCCCCGTATCGGCGTGGTGGGCATGGGCACCTACCTGCCCCGCGCCACCCGGACCAACCAGGACGTCGCGGAGGCGGCAGGCGTCACCGCCGAGTGGATCGCCGAGCGCACCGGTGTGCACACCCGGCATGTGGCCGACCCGGCAGAGGCCGCCTCCGATCTGGCGGCGGCCGCGGTGCGGGCCGCCGTGGCCGCCGCGGGCATCGACATCGACCAGCTCGACGTGCTGGTCGCCGCCACCTCCACCCCCGACGAGTTGGGCCCCTCCACCGCCTGCCGGATCCAGGCCCTGACCGGTGCCCGGCACGCGGTGGCGCTGGACGTCAGCGCGGCCTGCGCCGGCTGGCTGTTCGCGACCAAGGTCGCGCACGACTGGCTGCGCGGCGGCTGCGGCGCACGCTACGCGGCGGTCGTCGGCGTCGAGGCGTACTCCAAGTTCATCGACCCCACCGACCGCGGTACCGCCGTGCTCTTCGCCGACGGGGCGGCCGCCGCCGTCCTGGGACCCGTCCCGGACGACGCCGGCTTCACCGACTTCCGCCTCGGCTCCGACGGCACCGGCGCCCACCACGTGCTCATCCCCGCCGGCGGCAGCCGCGCCCCCGCCAGCCCCGCCACGCTCGGCGCGCACCGGCACCACATCCACATGGACGGGCGAGCCGTCCGCGACTTCATCGCCCGGATCTTTCCGCAGCTCGTCGGCGAGAGCCTGATCCGCAACCGGCTCCGGCCGGAGGACATCGACGCGTACATCACCCACCAGCCCAACCCCGTGCTGCTGCGCGGCCTCGGCGAGCGCATCGGCATCCCGTCCGAGCGGCTGGTGATCGTCGGCGACGAGGTGGGCAACATCGGTGCCGCCAGCGCCCCTTACGCACTGGCCACCGCTGCCGCGCGCGGTCTGCTGCCGCGCGGCGGCCGGATCCTGCTCGCCGTCTTCGGAGCCGGTGTGACCTGGGGCAGCGCCCTGCTGACCTGGACCGGCGCCCCCGCCATCCGGATAGCGCCGGCCCGTACGGCGCACACCGCCCCGCCGCCCGTCCCCACCCCCGCTGCGCAAAGGAGCTCCTGATGACCTCACTCGCCGCATTCCGCCTGGACGGCGCCCGCGCCCTGGTGACCGGCGCCTCCCGCGGCATCGGCAAGGCCGTGGCCGTGGCACTCGCCCAGGCCGGCGCCGACCTGGCGCTGTCCGCCCGGACCCCGGCCGCGCTGAAGGAAACCGCCCAACTCGTCGCGGAGGAGGGGCGCACCGCCGTCCTCGCGCCGGGGGACCTCGCCGAGCCGGGGGCCGCGGACACCGTGGTGGACGACGCCGCGGCGCAGCTCGGCGGGCTCGACGTGGTCGTCCACAACGCGGGCATCCTCCCCTCCCGGCCCGACGGCGGCCCCGTCCTGGACCCCTTGCAGGACTCCGCCCAGGACGACTGGGACCAGGTGCTGTCGGTCAACCTCAACGCCACCGCGGCCCTGTGCCGGCGCGCGCACCGCCACCTGGCCGCCTCACCGCAGGCCGCCGTGGTGCTGATGTCCTCGCTCGCCGGCGTGGTCGGCACCCCGAGGATGGAGGCGTACGCGGCCTCCAAAGCGGCGCAGATCTCGCTGGCCCGCAGCCTCGCGGTCGGCTGGGCGCGCGACGGCATCCGGGTCAACGCGCTGTGTCCGGGCTGGACGCGTACGGACATGACGGCCTTCGCCTACTCCACGGGCCCGCTGTCCGACTGGCTGATCGCCCATGTCCCCCTGGGGCGTTGGGCCGAGCCGCACGAGGTGGCCTGCGCCGCGCTCTACCTCGCGTCCCCCGCCGCCTCCTACGTCACCGGCCAGGCGCTGGTGCTCGACGGCGGCGCTTCGGTGCCCGACGGCGGGCTCGCCGGAATCCCCAAACCGCCCTCCCCGTTCGCCGCCTGACCCGCGACCCCGACCCCCGAGAGGCGAGGAGTGCCGAGATGACAAGGGTGAGCCCCACCGCCGTGGTCCACGGCATCGGCGCCTGTCTGCCCCCACGCGTGCTGTCCAACGAGGACGTCAGGCGCCGTGGTGTGCTCGACACCACCGACGAGTGGATCCGCTCGCGCACCGGCATCCTCCGCCGCCGCGCGGCCGAGGACGGCACCAGCACCGGCGATCTCGCGGTGGCCGCGGGCCGGGCCGCACAGGCCTCCGCGCGCGCCCGCGCGGACCTGGTGCTGGTCGCGACCACCACCCCCGACCGACGCTGCCCGGCCACCGCACCCGAGGTCGCCCACCGGCTCGGCCTGGGCACCGTCCCCGCCTTCGACCTGGCGGCGGTCTGCTCCGGCTTCGTCTACGGCGTCACCGTCGCCACCGCGCTGGTGCGGACCGGGGCCTGCGCCCGGCCGCTGGTGATCGGCGCCGAGAAGTACTCCAGCATCATCGATCCGCTGGACCGGGACACCGCGGTGATCTTCGGGGACGGCGCGGGCGCGGTCCTGCTGCGCCCCGGGGACCGCGCCGAGCCGGGGGCGATCACCGCCGTCGACTGGGGCTCCGACGGAGCGGGCAGCGACCTGATCGCCATCACCGCCGGCGGCTGCCGCCAGCCCGACACCTCCCGTCATCTCTGCCGCGAGGACCGCTACTTCCGGATGAGCGGCCGTGAGGTGTACGGGCACGCCGTACGCCGGATGACCGCGTCCTCGCTGGCCGTGCTGGGGCAGGCCGGCTGGCAGCCCGACAGCGTCGGGGCGTTCATCGGCCACCAGGCCAACCAGCGGATCCTCGACGCGGTCGCCGAACGGGTGGGCATCGCACGGGGGCACCGCCACGGCAACATCCGCGAGGTCGGCAACACCGCCGCCGCCTCCATCCCGCTGGCCCTCGCCGACACCGCGCGGCGCGGGCTCGTCCGACCCGGTACCCGCACCCTGCTCACCGCGTTCGGCGGCGGGCTGACCTGGGGGTCGGTCGCGCTGCGCTGGCCCTCCGCCCTGCCCTGGGCGCACGATCCGGAACCTCGCCCTCTCAGCACCACCACCCGCCCCCCGCGCCGGAGGAAACAGCCATGGAAACTGCCTACGACCACCTCGTGACCGTACTGGCGGACAAGTTCGAGGTCGACGCCGACGAGATCCACCCCGAAGCCACACTGGCGGGCCTGGAGCTCGACTCGCTCGCCGTCGTCGAGCTCTACGTCACGCTCCAGGAACACTGGAACATCCCCCTGGAAGAGGACGACTCCGCCGCCGAACTGACGCTCACTCAGCTCGCCCGGGCCGTCGACGCGCAGCTCGCCGCGGCACGCGCGCCGTCCGGTGGGGGAGCCCCCCGGTGAGCGGCCCCGGCCGGCACGGGGACCTCGCCGTCACCGGCATCGGGCTGATCACCCCCGCCGGCACCGGCACCGCGCAGACCTGGGCAGGCGTCTGCGCGGGGCGGGGCACCGCGGCCGAGGACCCCGCGCTGGCCGGGCTTCCGGTCGGCATCTCCTGCCGGGTGCCCGGCTTCGATCCGCGTACGCAGGTGCCCGGTGCCCAGTCCTGGAAACACGACCGGTTCACCCAGTTCGCGCTGGTGGCCGCCCGGGAAGCCGTCGCCGACGCCGGGCTGGACCCGGCCGGGTGGGACGGCACCCGGGTCGCGGTCGTGCTCGGGTCGGCCGCCGGGGGAGTGCGGACCTACGAGGACCAGTTCCGCAGACTCCTCGACACCGGACCCCGGGCCGTCTCCCCGCTCACCCTCCCCGCCTTCCTGCCCAACATGGCCGCGGGGCAGCTGGCGATCGCGTTACGGGCCCACGGCGCGGTGCTGCACACCGCCACGGCCTGCGCGTCGGGCGCCACCGCCATCGCCCTCGCGGCGGCGCTGCTGCACTCCGGCGCCTGCGACATCGCCGTCGCCGGCGGCGCCGACGCCATGATCACGCCGATGTGCGCCGCCGCGTTCGCGCGCATGGGGGCGCTCTCCCGGCGCCGCGGCCGCCCGGCCGCCGCCTCCCGGCCCTTCGACGCCGCCCGCGACGGCTTCGTCCTGGCCGAGGGGGCCGGCGTACTCGTCATGGAGCGGGACACCGACGCCACCGCCCGGCGCGCGCCGGTCCACGCCTGGCTCGCCGGCTACGGCCAGTCCGCCGACGCCCACCATCCGGTGGCCCCCGACCCCGAGGCGCGCGGACTCCGCCGCGCCATGGAGCAGGCCCTGCGGACGGCCGGCGCGGCCCCGCGGGAGGTCGACCACCTCAATGCGCACGGGACCGGCACCCTCCTCAACGACCGCGCCGAAGCCGCCGCCGTGCACACCCTCTTCGGCGCCGGCGCCCCCTCGGTGACCTCCGCCAAGGGCGTCATCGGCCACACCATGGGGGCGGCCGGCGCCATCGAGGCCGCCCTGACCGCGCTGACCGCCGAGCACCAACTCGTCCCGCCCACCGCCAACTTCGACCGGGCCGAACCGGAGTCCCGCGCGCTGGACCTGGTGACCGGCGCGCCCCGGCGGCAGCGCATCCGCCTGGCGCTCAGCAGCTCCGCGGGCTTCGGCGGCCACAACGCCGTACTCGCCTTCCGGCCCGCACAGCCCGCAGGCCCTCGTCACAACGGAGGATGAATGCCCTCCCGCGCCCCCATCGCCACAGTCCCCGGAACCGCCCGGACTCCGTACCTCGGAAAGCTGTATGCCGAAGTCCGGCGACGCAATCCGGGGGAGCCGGAGTTCCACCAGGCGGTGCGCGAGGTCCTGGACTCGCTCGCGCCCGCACTGGCCGCGCACCCGGAGTTCGCCGAGCCGGGCCTGATCGAGCGGATCACCGAGCCCGAACGCCAGCTGATGTTCCGGGTCCCCTGGCAGGACGACTCCGGCGCCACCCTCGTGCACCGGGGGTTCCGGGTGGAGTTCAGCAGCACCCTGGGCCCCTACAAGGGCGGTCTGCGCTTCCACCCGTCCGTGAACCTCGGCATCGTCAAATTCCTCGGCTTCGAGCAGGTGTTCAAGAACGCGCTCACCGGACTGAGCCTCGGCGGCGCGAAGGGCGGCAGCGACTTCGACCCGCGGGGCCGCTCCGACCGCGAAGTGATGCGCTTCTGCCAGTCCTTCATGACCGAACTCCACCGCCACGTGGGCGAGCACACCGACATCCCGGCCGGCGACATCGGAGTGGGGACCCGGGAGATCGGATTCCTCTTCGGCCAGTACCGGCGCATCACCAACCGCTGGGAGCCGGGGGCGCTCACCGGGAAGGGCACAGAATGGGGCGGCTCCGCGCTGCGCACGCAGGCCACCGGGTACGGGAACGTGCTGTTCGCCGCCGAAATGCTGAAGGCCCGCGGCGAAGAACTGGACGGCCGGCGGGTCGTCGTCTCGGGCTCGGGCGATGTCGCCCGCCATGCGATCGCCAAGGCGCAGGAGCTGGGGGCCCATGTGGTCACCGCCTCCGACTCCGAAGGCTGTGTGGTGGACGAGAAGGGCATCGACCTGGAACTCCTGCACCGGATCAAGGAGCGCGAACGCGGCCGCATCAGCGCCTACGCGCCGCGCCGGGGCGCCTGTGCGGCGTACGTACCCGGCGGCCGGGTCTGGGACGTCCCCTGCGATGTCGCGCTCCCCTCGGCCACCCAGAACGAACTGGACGCCGACGCCGCGGCGACCTTGGTGCGCAACGGCGTCAAAGCGGTGTCCGAGGGCGCGAACATGCCCACCACCCCTGAGGCCGTCCGCATTCTGCAGAGCGCGGGGGTGTCCTTCGGGCCGGGCAAGGCCGCCAACGCCGGCGGCGTGGTCACCAGCGCGTTCGAGATGCAGCAGAACTCCCGGCGGGACACCTGGAGTTCCTCCCGCGTGGAGGAGAAGCTCGCCACCGCGATGCGTACGATCCACGACACCTGCCGCCGGACCGCGGAACTCCACGGCGCCCCCGGCGACTACGTCCTCGGTGCCAATGTCGCCGGGTTCCTGCGCCTGGCCGCCGGGATGCTCGCCCAGGGGGTCGTATGACCGCGCGGCCCCGCCCGCCCGGCCGGCGGGGCCGCCCCCGCAGCCGGACGGGGCCGTCAGCCGACGGAGTCCATGAAGGCCAGCATCCGGCTGTTGACCTGCTCCGCGTGGTCGAGCTGCGGACCGTGGCCGGTATCGGAGACGATCTCGGCGCGGGCACCGGGTATCAGCCGCGGTACGCGCTCCACCTGCCGCCGCGGGTGCACCAGGAGACTGCGCTTGCCGAGCACCAGGTAGAGCGGGGTGCGGATGGTGCGCAGTTCGTCCTCGGACAGGGGGAGCGGAGCCGGGCGGCGGATGCGGTAGGCGCGCACGCCCAGCCTGATCATCGTGCGCAGCTCCGGCACGGTGATCACCGGCTGTTCCAGCCAGGCCGCCAGCCGCGGGCGCAGCGCCTTGGGCGCGGAGGTCGCGAAGAGACTGGCGAAGATCCAGACGAAGAAGCGCAACCCCACCTTCTCCAGCCCGCCCGGGTCGAGCAGGGTGACCGACGCCAGGCGACCGGGCCGGCGATGCGCCTGGTTCAGGGCGAGCCATCCGCCATAGGAGGAGCCGACGAGGTGCACGCGGTCCAGGCCGAGCCCGGCCAGCGCCTCGTCCAGCCACTGTGCGGCACGCTCGGGCTGGTGGATGGCTTCGCGCTGCTCGCTGCGCCCGGGATCGCCCGGTGTGTCGAGGGCGTAGACGGGCCGTTCGGCGCTGAGCGCGGCGGTGTTCGGGTACCACATGGCGGAGCAGCTGCCCGCCCCGTGGACGAGGACGACGGGGGTCCGGAGCGCGGCGGCGGGGTCCGCGGGCTCGTAGCGGTAGACGTGCGTGGTGCCGAAGGCGGTCGCCACGTCCAACTCCTCGACGGCGGGCGCCCCCAGTGCGTAGAGCGCCTCGCAGGCCGCGAAGTAGCGGTCGCGCAGGGCGTCGCTCACATAGCGGCCGACATCGGTCCTGGTGCGGGTCGTGGTCTCGGGCACGGCGACTACCTCCTGGGCGTCCGTTCTTTATGGTACGACCGTATCATGATGTTGGTACGGCCGTACCATAAAGATGGTCGGCCGAACCCGGACCGGCCCCCCCGAAGAACCGACGCGAGCGGAGAAGCGGCCGATGCCGAAGCACGTGGACCACGAAGAGCGGCGTACCCAGATCGCCGAGGCGCTCGTCCGCGTCGCGGGGCGGCGCGGACTGCACGCCGTCGGGATGCGCGAGGTGGCGGCGGAGGCGGGCGTGTCGCTGCGGCTGGTGCAGTACTACTTCCAGACCAAGGAGAATCTGCTGCTCCACGGGCTGCGGCAGCTGACCGGGCGATTCGGCGAACGGGTCGCCGCCCGGGTGCGCTCCGCCGGGGACGACCCGGGCCCGCGCGTGGTGATCGAGACCATCCTGAAGGCGTCGCTGCCGACCGACGAGGAGAGCGCCGGCTTCCACCTCGTCCTGACGTCGTACGCCGTCCTGTCCGTCACCGACCGCGCGCTCGCCGACCAGCCCTTCCTCGACGCCCCCCACGCGGCCGAGGACGTGGTGACCGGCCAGCTGGAGCAGGCGCGGGAGGCGCGACTGACACCGCCCGGCCTGGACGCGCGGTGCGAGGCGATCGGCCTGCTCGCCATGGCCGCCGGACTCGGCACGAGCATCCTGGTCGGCCAGCGCACCCCGGAGTCCGCCGCCGCGGTCCTGGACCACCACCTGGACCGGATCTTCCCGGGCGGCGGGCGCGGCGGGCGCGGCGGGCGCGGCGGGCCATCGACACCGGCATCGAGACGTACGCCTGCTGGAAGAGGAGCGCCAGGAGGAGGTTGAGGC
>NZ_JBSFYC010000038.1:0-72914 GCF_053595675.1 Streptomyces sp. NPDC002446
GGGCTCTCCCTTGGGGGCGGCCCGGTATCTCCCGGGGGGGCCGACACCCGCGCCCCCCCCCCCGCCGCCGCCCTCCGTGCTCCGGTCGGCGACGTCGGTCGGACGTCTCGGCATCACGCCGACTGCTGCAGTTGGTGCAGCGACGCGACCAGCTTGTCCACCTCCTCGGGCGTGTTGTAGAGCGCGAGCGAGGCACGGGCCGCGCTCTGCAGCCCGTAGTGGGCAAGTGCCGGTTGTGCGCAGTGGTGTCCGGCGCGGATGGCGATGCCGTCCCGGTCCAGCCAGTCAGCGATCTGTGACGGATCGTGACCGGCGAGAGTGAAGGTCAGCACGCCGATCCTGTCGGGCGCGGAGCCCAGCAGCTCAAGCCCCGGGACCGTGGCCAGCGCCTGCTGCGCATGCGCCATGAGCGAGGTCTCGTAGGCGGCGATGGCGTTCCGGTCGAAGGACATCAGCCAGTTCAGCGCGGCCAGCAGACCGACCACGCCGGAGATGTGCCCGGTACCGGCCTCCAGGAGGTGCGGCACCGGTGCGTAGGAGGTGCGGTTGAAGTCGACCGACTCGATCATGTTCCCGCCGCCCTGCCACGGCGCCATGTCCCGCAGGACCTCCGGCTTCGCGTACAGGGCGCCGATGCCGGTCGGGGCGAACAGCTTGTGCCCGGAGAACACATAGAAGTCCGCGTCCAGATCCTGTACGTCGACGGGGAAGTGCGCCACCGCCTGCGCCCCGTCCACCAGCACCTTCGCCCCGTAGCGGTGCGCCAGTGCGGTCATCTCGCGGACCGGAGGGACGGTCCCGAGCACATTCGACGCATGGCTGATCGCGACGAGCTGGGTGCGCATGGACAGCAGGTCGGCGTACGCGTCGAGGTCGATCTGCCCGTCGGGCAGCAGCGGTACGGGCACCACGCGGGCCCGGGTCTCCTTGGCGACCATCTGCCAGGGAACGATGTTGGAGTGGTGCTCGAGCACCGGCACGAGGATGTCGTCCCCGGGCCCGAGGTTGGCCCGTCCCCAGCTCTGGGCGACGAGGTTGACGGCCTCGGTGGTACCGCGTACGAAGACGATCTCTTCCGGTGACGGTGCGCCCAGGAACTGGGCGACCGCCGCCCGGCCCGCCTCGTATGCCTCGGTGGCCTCCCGGGCCATGGTGTGGGCACCGCGGTGGATGTTGGAGTTGGCGGATCCGTAGAAGCCGGCCAGCGCCTCGATCACCTGGCGTGGCTTCTGCGTGGTGGCTCCGTTGTCCAGCCAGACCAGCGGGTGCCCGTTCACCGTCCGGTGCAGGATCGGGAAGTCCCGTCGCGCCAACTCGGCCGAGAAGGCGACCGGTTGGCCCGGCAGGCCGGATGGCTGCAGGGGTTGCGGGGACAGGGGGAGCGGGGGGACGGACTGCGGCTGAGCGGGCTGGACCGCCTGCGCGGCCTGGGTGGCGGGATCGGTGACCGGCGCTGCGGCGGAGGCCGCGACGGGAGCCGTGACCAGACCTGTCATCGGGTCCGTGACCGCAGGCGCGGCCATGGTCGTACCCGTGACCGGCGTCCCGGCCGCAGCCGTCGCCGGCGGCGCAGCCGCGACCGGAGCCGTCACCGGAACCCCGGCGGCAGGCAGCGCCGTAGCCGGATCCCTCGTCGTTTCCGGGGCCGCGCTCGACCACAGGCCCCGGGTAACGTCAGGAGTAGTCATGGTAGTTGGTGACCTCGACGTTCTGGAGCACGGCCAGCGCGTCCTCCACCAGCACCGCGGCGTTGAAGTACGCCGTCATCAGGTACGACGTGATGCCCTTCTGGTCGACGCCCATGTTCCGCATCGACAGGCCGGGCTCCACCTCGTCCTCGACCTTCGCCGGACGCAGACCCACCACGCCCTGCTCGGCCTCGCCCATGCGCATCAGCAGGATCTCGGTGGTGCCGATGCCCGCCTTGCCGGAGAACCGCACCTTGTCGGAGGGGAGCAGCGGTACCCCACGCCAGGTCAGCAGCGGGCTGCCGAAGCGGTTGTCGATGATCGGGGGCACTCCCCGGCGCGTACACTCCCGGCCGAACGCGGCGATGGCCCTGGGGTGCGCGAGGAAGTAGCCGGGCTGCTTCCAGACCCGCGTCAGCAGCTCGTCCAGGTCGTCGGGGGTCGGCGCGCCGGTACGCGACTGCACCCGCTGGCCAGGGGCCACGTTGTTGAAGAGGCCGAATTCCGGGTGGTTGAGCAGCGAGGCCTCCTGCCGCTCGCGCAGCGCGTGGACCGTGAGGTTGGACTGGGCCCGGGTCTGGTCGATGGGGCCGTTGTAGAGGTCGGAGACCCTGGTGTGAACGCGCAGCACCGTCTGGGCGAGGGTCATGTGGTACTCGCGGGGCGTGTCCTCGTAGTCGACGAACGTCCCGGGGAGGTCGGGCTCGCCGACGTGCCCGGCGCTGAGATCGACCGGTACCTCGGCGCCCGGCAGCACGCCGTCCGCCGCGAGGTAGGCGTCCATCGCTCCGCGCACCGTCCCGTCGCGGTCGCACAGCTCGGCGAGCACGCTGCGCTCGACGCACAGCGCCACGCCCGGGGTGAGCGCCTTGACGCGGTACGGCATGGGCTCGGAGCGGGTCCAGGCCTCCAGGTCGAAGAACTGGCCGTCGCCGATCACTTCGAGCAGCGCGTCCTCGCCGTAGCGGCCGTTCACCCGCTTCTCGGCGCGGCCCTGGGCGATCACCCACAGCCGGTCGTGCGCGTCACCGTCCTGGGCCAGCATCTGCCCGGCCTCGAAGCTGACTTCCGTGAAGGCGCCCGCCAGTTCGGCGAGCAGCGCGTCGTCGGCCTCCCGGAGGTACGGCAGTTCCCGCAGGTCTCCGGGGATGATGCGGGGCGAACCGCCGTCGCTGTGGGTGCTGATGCGGTCGTCGCCGAGGACGTACGTACGGCGGCGGTTGACGCGGAAGACACCCGCTTCGACGTCCACCCAGGGCAGGGCGCGCAGCAGATACCGCGGGGTGATGCCGCGCATCTGCGGAGCGGTCTTGGTCGTGGTCGCGAGTTGCCGTGCCGCATCGGGGCTGAGACTCATCTGGTTGTTGTTCACGGGTCCTCCTCGCAGACAGGCATGCCGAACGGCCGGCACACGGCCGACGACACGTGGGAACGACCCGATCGTGTGGGCGGAGTCCGTTGCCCTGCAACCAACCGTTTGCCGGTGCGCGGCCTGAAACGCTCGCTGGACTGAATGAGCAATTCCGTATGTATGAGCGACTACTCGGCGTTGCGCCGCCGCTACCACGCGTCGGGCCGAGCGGAATCTCCCGTTCCAAGGCCGTCCCGGCACGTCAACCGACATCCCTCCACACCCCGTATACGACCAGATTTACTCTCATAACACGGCTTGGCGTTTCTTAAAGGACGGCTTATGGCACTGGCCTATGACGCTCTGTGAGGGGCGCATGGGATGGAAAGCGGCGACCGGGGTATTCGGCGCGCGAGGGAAGCGGGGGAGTGGCGCGAGGCGAGAAACGCGAGGGTGGTTGCTTCAGACGGGCGGGCGGAGGTGAGTGTCGGGTCCGGCCCGGGTACGTAGTTCCGCGTCGGGCGTGCCCGGCTGAGTTTGTTGGGCACTTGTGTGAAAGGGGTGTCATCGCGGAGGGAGGGTCCGTAGTGTCGGCTGGGGCCGGAGCCTGCTCTGGGGTTTCTTCATGGGAACTTCCCCTTGGCTCCTTGACGATGTGGTAGTGCTTGCGCCGAGGGAGCAGTGGTGACACCCCTGATCGTACCGGTCATGATCACATTCGGGATTTTCCTGCTGGCCATGGTGGCCGTGGGTATCTCGACGTATCAGGACACCTTGACGTTCTCCGACTTCGCTTTGGGCGGACGCCGGTTGAGCGCACCGCTCGCGGCCCTCTCCGCGGGCGCCAGCGATATGTCCGGCTGGCTTTTCCTGGGGTTGCCGGGCGCCGTGTATGCGGCCGGTATCGGAGCGACGTGGATTGCCGTCGGCCTGGCCATCGGTACGTATCTGAACTGGCGCCTGGTTGCGCCGCGTTTGCGCACGTACACCGAGGTGGCCGGAGACGCAAAGACGCTGTCGGCGTATTTGGAGGAGCGGTTCGAGGACGGAAGCAGGGCGCTGCGCCTGGTCTCGGCGACCGTCACCGTCGTGTTCTTCACCGTCTATGTGGCCAGTGGACTGCTCGCCGGGGGCGTGCTGTTCGAGGGGATCTTCGGCGGCGGTTTCGAGTTCGCGCTCACCGTTTTCGCCGTGGTGATCGTCGTCTACACCGTCCTGGGCGGTTTCCGGGCGGTGAGTGTGACGCACTCGGTGCAGGCCACGCTGATGTTCTGCGCGGCCGTGGCTCTCCCGGCGATCGGTATCGTGCTGCTGGGCGGCTTCGGCGCGCTGCATGGTGTGCTCACCCACAAGAGCTCGTCCCTCTTGGACATGGGGGCCAAGGCCGGTTTCGACGGCGTCCGGTGGGCCTCGGGTGAGTCACTCGGCGCGGTGGCGGTGATTTCCCTGCTTGCCTGGGGTCTGGGCTATTTCGGCCAGCCGCACATTCTCGCCCGCTTCATGAGTATCCGCAGTACCCGCGAGATTCCCCTGGCCCGCCGTATCGGCGTGGGCTGGGTGGTGGTGTGCCTGGCGGGCGCTTCGCTGGTGGGGCTGGTGGGGATCGCCGCGCTGGATCAGCCGCTGGAGAATCCGGAGACCGTCTTCATCGCGCTGTGCGCCCAGTTGGTCAATCCGTGGGTCGCGGGCGTATTGCTGGTGGCCGTTCTGGCCGCGATCAAGTCCACCGCGGACAGTCAGCTGTTGGTCTCGGCGATGGCGCTGACCGAGGACTTCTACCGGGCATTCGTGAAGCGGCGGGCTTCGGACGCGTCGATGGTGCTGGCGGCTCGTGTGACGGTGGTCGTGGTCGCGCTGGTGGCCTATCTCATCGCGCTGAGCGGAGGCGCGGTGCTGGATATCGTCGCGTATGCGTGGGCGGGTTTTGGCGCCGCCTTCGGACCGGTGATTCTCCTGTCGCTGTACTGGCCGCGGATGACGCGGGCCGGAGCGATGGCCGGCATGGTGACCGGTGCGGTGACGGTGGTGATGTGGAAACACATCGATCCGCTGCTCGGGCCACTGCAATCCGGTGTGTACGAGATGGTGCCGGGTGTGCTGGCGGCCACGGCGGCGGCGCTGCTGTTCGGCAAGTTCGTCGGCCGCCCTCCGCGACGCATCTGGTCGGGCTCCATGGAGAAGAGGCAGGCCTACTCGGCACCGGTCGGGTGAGGGCGGGGGCCGGCGACCCTGCCCACCCACGCGCGGCGGCGGTTCGCCCCTGCTCGGGGGTGGGGGGCGCTGGTCAGGCGTGCGAAGTCTCCGCCAGTCGGAAGGGGCCTGCGGCACCGGGCCCGTACATCACTGGCAGATTGCGTCCTTGCGGTACGACGACGACCGGTTCGTCGCGATATTCCCTGAGGAAGTTCTCCAGTGGTTTCCAGATGAGGTTGTGGTACCCGGATTCGGACCGTTGCGGTTCAAAGGAGAGGGTAAGCGCGGAATCGGATACGGTGACGCTGACGGCGTCCACGGTGAGCCACTCTCCGCCGATCCAGGCTTCGAGCCTTACGTATGACATGACGTAAGGGTGCCTTACAGCGTACGGGGCTGGCAATCGGCCGCGTTCGATTTACCGGAACACTACTGCCGGGAAACGGCCAACCGTGTGCATCGCTCACCCATCGCTCACCCATCGCGCTGATCGAACGTTGGGCTATTGAAGTCCCGTTTCCGTCTTGCTGAACAGCTCACCTTCGGAGTAGAAGAACACCGCACTGCCGACGCCGTCGGCGCCGTAGCAGGTCCAGGTGACGGGATAGCCGTCGGCGGGTTCGGTTTCGCTTTCCTGCTGGCACGTGCTCGCAAAGCGACTGAGGGTTTTGTCGCTGCTGCCGGCCTTTATTTGCTGGTACTCCGCGAGGGTCAGCGGGTCGTTGGTGGCGGCGCAGCCTTCGTAGGCGCCGACGGCCACAAGCAGGCCGAGGATGCTGACGCCGGCTATCGCGCTCTTCTTCACGGGCGGGTTGTCCTTCTGCGCAGGGGGTTGCTGGTACGGGTCGGGGGCGTGGGTGGGGGCGA
Organism: Streptomyces sp. NPDC002446; assembly: GCF_053595675.1. Classification (NCBI taxonomy): domain Bacteria; kingdom Bacillati; phylum Actinomycetota; class Actinomycetes; order Kitasatosporales; family Streptomycetaceae; genus Streptomyces; species Streptomyces sp. NPDC002446. Next base: position 6,100 of record NZ_JBSFYC010000038.1, read on the forward strand.
CAGGTCCCGCGGACCGCGGCAGCGCGGCCGGCTCCCGGCGCCGAAGGCTTGATCGTAACCGGCGTCCGGCACGCCATCGGCAGAAGCCCGGTCGCCCTGACCATGACCACGCGCTCGCTCGGAACCGCCGGCGTCCCCCATGACGAAGGTGCAGGCCTGGGGGAGCGGGCTGGCCTGCCCGTCGCATCACCTCATGACACACCTTGACCAGGCGGGGAGAGCTTGGAGAGCTGGATAACTCCGTTGCCCGACCGAGATCCCGTTCGGAACGATGGTGCGCATGCGACGCCACGAACACGCCGGGCCCAAGGCACTGCGCGCCATGCAGGACCTCGCCACCCGAACCTTTCCCGTCACCGGCTACCGGCACATCGGTGACATCGCCTGGAACTGGTGCCTGTCCCACGACCGTGCCGCCCAGAACCCGACGGCGGTCTGGGCGGAGCAGGAACGGACCCTGGCCTGGGGCCGGCTCGAACTGCCCGACAGCCTGATGCTCCAGGTCGACCCGGACCACGCGGAACTGGCCGACGACGTCCTTGAGTGGGCCGAGCAGACGGCGCGCGGCCCGCTCACCGTTGACGTCGCAGAGACCGAACCCCATCTGACAGCCGCACTTGTCCGGCGCGGCTACACGCGCGCGACCGACGGCCCCTTCATGGCGTGCCTCGACCGCCTGCTCGCCCAACTGCCGGACATTCCGCACCTTCCCGACGGCTACACCATCCGCCCGCAGCGGAGCCCGGCCGACGTGGCCGGCCGGGCCGCAGCGCACCGTGCCGCCTTCGGCTCGACCCGGATCACCACCGAACGCCATACCGGCATGAGGGAGGTGTGGCCCTACCGCCCCGAACTCGACCTCGTCGTGGCCTCTCCCGCAGGCGAGATCGTCGCCTACTGCCAAGGGTGGTACGACGAGGTCAACCGGGTCGGCGCGTTCGAACCGGTCGGCACCCACCCCGGGCACCGGCGCCTGGGCCTGGCCCGCGCGGTCTGCATCGCGGTCCTCCATGCGTTCGCCCGTGCCGGTGGTGAGCGCGCCCTCGTCTACGCGCGCGGTGACGCCGCCTATCCCGTGCCCAAACGGCTCTACGAGTCCATGGGCTTCGCCCCGTACACCCGCACCCACACCTACGTCGCACCGCCCACGGAGTGAGGTTGAGCAGGACAACGCTCAGTCGAGGGTGAGAACGGGCTTGATGACGTGGCCCGCCGCAGCGGCTTTGGCGGCCGCCTCGATGTCGGTGAAGGGGAACTCGGTGATGAGCTTCTCCAACGGGAGTTTTCCCTGGCGGTGGAGGCCGATCAGCTGGGGGAGGGTCTCGGCGGGTACGGCGTCGCCTTCGGTCACGCCCCGGATGGTGATCCCCTTGGTCATCACCGTCATGGTGTCGAACTCGGCCGCGCCGATGCCGATCAGGGCGAGTGTGCCCCGTCTGCGCAGGGCGCTGACGGCCTGGGAAATCACCGCGGACTGGCCGGTCGTGTCGATGGCGTGGTGCGGCCCCCCGCGCGTGAGGTCGCGCACGGCGGCCGCCACGTCGTCCTCGGCGGTGGGGTCGACGACTGCTGCGGCACCGAGCTCCAGGGCCAGCGCGCGGCGGGAGGCGACGGGGTCGACCGCGATGACGGTACAGCCGTCGGCGACCGCGGCCATGACCGAGCTCAGCCCTACGCTGCCGGCACCGAAGACGGCGAGGGCGGCACCCGGTTCGGGACGCAGGACGGTGCGGACCGTACCCACCCCGGTTTGGACGCTGCATCCCAAGGGCGCAACCACGGTGGGAGGCAGGTCTGCGGGAACCTTGACGGTGTTGCTCTCGAAGGTGAGGCAGTGGGTCGCGAAGGCGGACTGGCCGAAGAAGTTGCCGTAGACCGGGGAACCGTCCAGGCGTGAGAGCGGGGTGCTGCCGTCGGGGCGGGAGCCGCTTGCGTTGAGGCTGCCGGCGCGCTCGCAGTAGGCCGGGCCGCCCGTCGAGCACTGTCCACAGGCGCCGCAGCTCCGATAGGTGAGGCACACGGTGTCACCGGGGACGACGGTGGTCACCGCCTCTCCCACTGCCTCTACGACGCCGGCGCCCTCGTGACCGAAGACCATGGGCAGGAGCTCTTGGGGGCGTACCCGCCGCATGGTGAGGTCGGTGTGGCAGATGCCCGAGGCCGTGATCCGGACCAGGATCTCGTCAGCCCGCGGCGCATCGAGCTCAAGATCGTGGAGGGTGAAGGGACCGCCGGGGGACTCCACAAGAGCCGCTTGTATCCGCACGTGCATCTTCCTTGGCTGTCGGCCGCCGCTGGGTCTGCGCGGCGAAATGGTGGGAGGGACACTGCCTGCACCGGCGGCCCGAGGTTCCTCGGCCGCCGGGCAACCGCACCTCTTTTCAGGCGCGTTCGAGGAGGAAGTAGAAGTGGCGTCCCTCGTCGAGGACGTCCTTGCCGTTCATGACTCCCAGCAGCGTGTCACCGTCGATCCGCTTGAAGTGGTCGAGTATGGGCAGGCCGTCATAGACCATCGTGGCGGTCGTCTCCCCTCGGAACTCCACCATCCACAGGCTCGCCTCGCCCTTGGACAGCTCGGTATTCGAATAGCGCGCGCCGTGCTCGTCCTGGCAGATCAGCGGCTCGACCCGGCTCGGCGAATGGAAGGTCTTGCCGTACCAGTTGACCTGGGCCAACATGCTCTCCATCCGGTGACCGGTGGCAACGACGCGGCCCTTCCAGGTCCCGAGGATCGCCTCGGGACGTACGGAATCCAGCACCGCCCACAGCTGGTCCAGCTCGCCCGTATCGAACACGGTGTCATCGGCCGCCCGGATAGCGGCGATACAACTGCGGGCCTGCTCGTCATCCATCAAGTGCTCACTCATTCCCTCGGATTTCCCGTCCTCTTCGCTCTCTTCGATTTCCCGACACTAACGCGCCCGAAATCACCGGTTGTTGGGGGGCTGCCAACCCGCCATTGCCCCTGCCGGGTGTTGTCCGAAATTCACCCCGTGCTTCGACTGCCGACCGCAGGCTGACCCGACCAGCTGCGGGAGCAAGCTCCATTCTCGGCGGACGGACCTCGCCCACAGCACGCGGACACGGCCGCGAAACCCGTCTTCCTCTCCGCGGCCGTGGTGGAGGGCGCCCTAGGGGGCTGGCACGATGAACAGCCATGAACGATCAAGCAGCCCCGGCGGCCCAGGCTCTTCGCCTGATCACGAGCCGCTACCCGAACGCCCTGGGCGCGATACTCGGCGGCTCGGCCGCCCAAGGCCGCGAAACTCCGACCAGCGATCTGGACGTGGCGGTCCTGCTCCCGGACTCCGACATCAGCCGCCGCGAGGTGATACGCCACGACGGCCGCCTGGCAGAGCTGTTCCTGCACACCCTCGCGGACGTCCCGGCGGCCTTCGAATGGGACAGGGCCCGCCGCCGGGGCACCGTCCTGTTCATCTATGACCAGGGCTTGCCCCTGATGGACGCGCACGGAGACCTCTCCCGCGTCCGCGCACAGGCCCGGGAGGTACTCGCGGCTGGCCCGCCACCACTCACCTCGGCGGAGTGGGAACGCGGTCGCTACCTCCTCACCTGCTTCATGGACGACCTGATCGACACTCAGCCGGCGCACCGCCACGAACAGCTGTCCCTCGCCGACGCCACCCTGCGCGAGGCCGCGCACCTGCTCACCGCCCACCACAGCGCCTGGACAGGCATCGGCAAGTGGCTGCCGCGCAGGCTGCTCAGCGCGGACCCCGTACGGGGCAAGGCGCTGCTGGACGGCCACCAGACCGTGGCCGAACACGGCGACCCCGCCCCCTTGGCGGCCGCGGCCGAGAACGTGCTCGACCTGCTCGGCGGCCCGCTGCGCGAGGGGTACACACAACGATGGGGTGGGTGACCCGCGGCGTCCACTGAAGGTCCGCCCTGCCGTGCCTACTGCGTGTCCACCACCGAACGCCGGCCGGCCCGGCGGTCGGACGACCGGAACGAGACGGCCTGTTCGCGGTCGAAGAGATGGGGCAGGCCGGATCGGTACCTGATCTCGTCGAGCTTGTGGAGGAACGTCAGCTCGGGCGGACGGTAGAGCCGCCGGATCCGGCAGCGGGGGGCCGCCGAACCGTCCGCGTCCAGCAGCGCGTTGACCGCACGCCGCGCGGACTCGTTGGCGCCCTCCATCGTCGCCAGATCGATGTCGGTGGCAACGTAGTCCCCGGCCAGAAACAGGTTCGGCACCGCGGTGCGGCTCGACGGCCGGTCGTACCAGGTGCCCACGGGGTGGATGAGCAGCTGCTCCCGGTTGGCCGGCGAAGGGCCGCCGAGGCCGGTCACTGCCGGGTCCATGAACCACGAGTGCAGGTCCGCGTCGTCGAGCACTCGCCGCCCCGGCCCGTTCAGCCCCGCTTGGAGCTGCGCCCAGACCTCCCGCCGAACCTCGTCCGGGGTGCACTTGATCCCCGGCTTTCCGTACAGGATCCCCGGCTTGTCCCACGCCGAGATGTCAACGGAGAGACAGTCGGCCACCTCTCCGTCCCCGTAGGCCGAGGGGATGTCACGGCCCTTCCAGAACTGCGACTGGCTGACCGAGGTGAGTGCCCACGGCGAGTCCACATGGATCACATGCCCGTGCGCGAGGGGCGTGCGGGAACGCAGGTAGAACTGTATGCCGACCATCCAGGCCGTCCGGAGCCGGTCGCAGCGTGCGAGTTGCGGGTCGGCGGCCCGAAGGCCCGTGCCCCAGGTGGCGCGGGCGTCCTGGACGGGCATGGCGCTGATGTAGTGGTCGGCGACCACCGTACGGGTCGCTGCGCTGCTCGTGGCCCGCACCCTGGCGCCGGTGATCCGGCCACCCTCGTAGACGAGCTCCTCGACTTCGGTACCGAACTCGAACTCGACGCCGAGGCCACGGAGATGCTCCTCCCAGGGCGTGATCCATGCCTCGCTGGTGGGCGCGTTGAGCACCCGGTCGATCTCACCGTCGTTGCCCCGGCCGAGCAGGTTGTAGAGGAACGCCTGGATGAGGCGGCCGACGGTGCGTGTGCTCGCCACCTCGGCCTGGATGGCGACCAGGTCCCGGGTGATCCCGACGGCGAGCAGCTGCTGGTACTCCCGTGACATGGCGTCGGCGTTGATGAATTTCCACCACGGCACCCTCTCCCACTGCTCGGTCCGCCGGAGCTCGCAGCTGGTGATGTGGACGAGCAGACGGCCGAGGAAGTGGGCGACCTCGGAAGGCGGCAGGTTCAGCGCGGTGTCCAGAAGTCCGGCCAGACTCTCCACCAGGGCACCGGGCAGCAGCGACTGCGGACCGGGTAACGACAACAGCCTCCGGACCGGAAACCGCAGGTTCGGACGGCCGCCGTCACGGGCCACGAGACACTCGGTGGTGTCCACCAGATTTCCGTGGACGCTGCCCGACTCATTCGGATACGGGATCCGGCGCAGCGTGTCCGGAAGGTTGCGATAGAACCCCGGGAAGAAGCGGAAGCCGTGCTCACCGGGCAGCGGGCGACGCCCACCGGTGCCGGTGCCCGGTACGTCCATGCTGCGCGCCTTGCCGCCGGGTATGTCATTGCGCTCGTACACCGTGACGCGGTAACCGCGTTCGGCGAGCTCATGCGCCGCGGTCAGCCCCGCGACGCCGCCGCCCAGCACCGCCACCGACCCGGGATCAGGGCTCATGGACACAGCGATGCTCCTTGTCGTCATTGTCGCCGTCGCACCCATGGGCTCGGCCACCGGACCGAAACACCGCCGAACCACCCATGAGCCGAACCGACTTGAATCCAGAACGATCTGATCCTGGACCACCTCGGCATCCGCGAAACCGGCCCCGGACCGGATCAGGTCACCGGCTTGTCGCCGCAGGGCACGCGAGCGGAGCGTCGTATCCAACGGCCTCGTCCCGACTGTCAGAGGGGGGTGTTTGAATGCCCGCATGGACCCAGATGCCACCCGCTCCGCCCTTCGTGACTTCTGTGCCGAACGCCTCGGCGCCGATCTCGCCGCCCGCTTCGTCCGCCTCGCCCGACCCGGTTTCGCACTCACCGCAGCCGGTCCCGGCGACGCCGCCGGCCACAGCCGGTTCGGCGGACGGGCGATGCTCGAACCGGGCACGCCCTGGCCGACGTGCGAAGGCCTTCCGCTGAGCCTGATGGCCGTCCTCGACACCGACGCCTTGGCTCCCTGGCTCGATGACGTCCTCCCGGCCGGGACGGGCCTGCTCAACTTCTTCTGTCTCGACACCGACTCCGAGCAGTGCGATCCCGCCTCCTACGAGCTGGCGCTCAAGTACGACTGCTTCCACCCGCAGCTCGGCAAGGTGATCGCGGCCCGTTCCGCACACGCCGTCGAGACGGATCCACCCGCCCGGTCGAGCGTCTTCGAGCCGGTCGGCTGGGCAGCCACGCCCGGGTTCGACTTCCCCGACACCTGGGACCCGGCCTGGAAGGCCCTCGATCTGGGACCCGAGGCCGACGACATGGCCAGGGCCATGCCAGGGCAGTACGTGGAAGGGCTGCTCACGGACTGGTCGAGCCGGCCGGGTGCGCTGGTTTCCGAGGACGTGGCCTTCGGATGGCCGAAGTTCCCCACGGGGAGTTCGCCGATGGTGCCGTGGGGCGAAGACCCGACCACCTACCACCACCTGCTCCAGCTGTCCGGACAGGACGAGTGGTACCTCGGCGGCGACGGCGGCTGGATGCACTGGGCGATACCCACCGAGGCGCTGCGGGCCGTCGACTTCAGCCGGGCGGTCCCGACCCCGGACATCTGGTGACCACCCGGTGGCGATGTTCCTGCAAGGATGCGGGCTTGCAAGGATGCGGGCCTGCCGCTCTCTCCGCGGTGCGGGGGCGGAGCGGTGCGTGATCAGTGTGCGAGCGGTACCCGACCAGGATGGTGGTAGTCCATGGCAGATCATGACCTGACCGGCTTCGACCGGGGCACGTTCACCCATGACGGTGTCGCCCGCGAGGTCCTGCGGCGTGGTACGGGCCCCGCGGTGATCGTGATGGCGGAGATTCCGGGGATCACGCCGAAGGTGCTCGAGTTCGCGGAGCGGGTGGCCGACATCGGCTGCACCGCGGTACTTCCGGTGCTCTTCGGAACGCCGGGGCGCGGTGCCCACCCCGCAGCCGATGGCCGGCTGAGGTCCGGGCTCTATACGGCCTCGTCGGTGTGGCAGGTGTGCGTAAGCCGGGAGTTCACCGTGCTGGCCACCGGGAAGTCCTCACCGGTGGTGACCTGGCTGCGGGCCCTGGCCGCGGACGAGCACCAGCGCTGTGGCGGCCCGGGGGTCGGGGCGATCGGTATGTGTCTGACGGGTGGGTTCGCCCTGGCCATGGCCGCCGATGAGCGGCTGGTGGCCCCTGTCCTGTCCCAGCCGTCGCTGCCGTTGGCGCTCACCAAGCGCCAAGCCGCCGGCATCGACATCGGTGCCGAGGACCTCGCCGCCGTCCGGGCCCGCTGCGAACGCGACGGCCTGCGGGTCATGGGCCTGCGTTTCCGGGGGGACCGGTTGGTGCCGGGCGACCGGTTCGCCTTTCTGCGCCGTGAACTCGGTGAGGCGTTCGTGGCCGTAGAACTCGACGACAGCGCCGCGAACCCCGACGCGGCGATGCCGCCGCACGCCGTAGTGACCGAGCACCTCATCGACGAACCCGGGCAGCCGACCCGTGCGGCGCTGGACGAGGTGCTCGACCTGTTCCGTAGCCGTCTGCTCAAGGAGCACCGCGGCACGGCGGCGGAAGAAAGACCGTGAGCGGGACCGCGCCGGGGAGAGGGGACCCGGGGGCGGGGCCCGCGGCTCGGCCTCAGCGGTCCCGCCCTCAAGGAGCCTTCACCAGGTCTTCGAGTACCTGAATGGCCTTGGGCACCCCGTCCCGGGCGGCGGTGTGGACCCCGAGCTGTTGCGCGCGCTCAGCCATTCCAGGGTTGTTCACCGTGTCGTGGAGCAGTTCGGCCAGACGGCCTGTGGTGAGGTGGTACTGGGGCAGTGGTCGCGGCGCGATGCCGAGGCTGTGCATGCGGTGGGCCCAGAACGGCTGGTCGAAGGTGAAGGGACAGACGACTTGGGGGCGGCCCGAGCGCAGGGCCGCCGCGGTGGTGCCGGCGCCGCCGTGGTGAACGACGGCGGCCATGTGCGGGAAGAGCCTGTCGTGCGGCACTTGGTCCACGAAGAAGAGGTCTTCGGGCTCTCGGCCGTGTTCGTCGTGCGGGGGGACGAGGCCGCCCCAGCCGGTGGCGATCACAGCGCGGACCTTGGCCTGTCGTACGGCTGCCAGGATGGCTGCGCTCTTGGCGGCGGGGTTGCTTCCGGCCATGCTGCCGAACCCGATGTAGACGGGTCTGGGACCCGCGTCGAGGAACGCGCGCAGGCGCGCCGGCATGCGCCATCCGGGGCTGACCGGTGGGTGCCAGAAGCCTGTGGTGTGGGTGGTCGGGGGGTATCGCGGGGTGCCGGGAAGCAGGCAGGGGTCGAATGCCTGCAGCACGGTGGCGGGTGTGCCGTCGGGCCGGGACAAGATGCTGCGTTTGCTGCCGCGGCGCGGCAGGCCCAGGGGTTCGCGTCGCAGGCGGGCTACCGACGAGCCGTACAGGAGACGGACGGGCAGCTCGGCCAGGGCGTAGGAGGCGCGGCTCAGCGAGGCGGGCAGCCGCCCGGTCAGCAGGGGATTGACCAGGTCCGGGGTGGGTACCCAGCCGGGCTGAAAGCACGCGGGTACGGCAGGTACCCGCAGCCACTCGGCAAGGTGATGCGCCGGCACCCAGGGCGGGAAGACCACGACGTCGGGCCGGCACTGCTCGGTGACTTTGGCGGTCAGGTCTTCCAGGACTTTCACGCAGTGCGGCCGGTTGCGTGAGAACCACCTCGCCCCCAGCACGGCGCCGCGAAGTCCGCGGCGGTCCTCGTTGGCCTTGCGCACCACAGGGTCGGTGCGGAGCTCAAGCGGACCGTCCGCGATCGGAAGATAGGGCACTCCTGCCGGGCCGGCCAGATCCGAGAAGGAGCGTGGCCCCATCAGCGTGACGTCGTGTCCGGCTGCCATCAATCCGCAGGCCAGGGTCACAAATGGCTGGATGTCGCCACGTGATCCGTGGGTTGCCAGCAGAACCTTCACCTGAACGTCCTTCCCGTATAAAAACTGGCTGGTCAGTGGGCATTGCTATAGGTATCGGTACCGATACGGAGGAACCGCAGACGCAGCCGGGCGAACTTTTCCGCAGGAGGCGGCGGGCGCCGGTGCCGCGTCCGGTGCGGCGGTCGGGAAAGAGCGGGCTCAGGCGCCGCGTTGCGCGGGAAGGCCGTCACTACACTCAAGGCAGCGGTATGGAAGGCGAGTTGGCCGGAGTCGATCTCCGGAAGGCTGCCGCGGGAATCTCAACTCCTGTGCGGGAAATCGGATATGAGCGGGATATGAGTCGGATATGAGTACGTCGAGCGTGGGCGAGGTCCCGGCGAACCTGGCGTCGTCGTACGCCAGAAGCTTTGGCGAGGAAGGGATTGCCTGGATCGCCGCGCTGCCGGCTCTCGCCGCGGAATTCCTGGAACGCTGGGAACTGAAACGGGACGGTGCAGCAGGGGCAGGGGAAGCCTCGCTGGTGTTGCCGGTATTGCGCAAGGACGGCACGCGGGCGGCCCTCAAACTCCAGATGGCCAGGGAGGAGACCACCGCTGCCCTCATCGGGCTGCGCACATGGCGCGGCGAGGGGATGGTGCGGCTGCTCGACCACGATCCCGAGAGCAGCACCATGCTCCTGGAGCGGCTGGACGGGGCCCGTACGCTGGCCTCGATCGCGGACGACGACATGGCGATGGGGATCCTCGCCGGTCTTCAGTCACGGCTGGTCCGCGTCGCCGCGCCGCAGGGGCTACGGCGCCTGGGCGACATCGCCGGGGAGATGCTGGAGCGGGTTCCGCAGGCGGTCACGGCTCTGGCCGACCCGGCCGACCGGCGGCTCCTGAGCGGTTGGGCGTCGGCGGTGGCCGAGCTGGCCGGCGAACCCGGTGACCGGCTGCTGCATTGGGATCTGCACTACGACAACGTGCTCGCCGGCGAGCGCGAGCCGTGGCTCGCCATCGATCCCGAGCCGCTCGCCGGGGATCCCGGCTTCGACCTGTGGCCCGCCCTGGACAGCCGGTGGGACGACGTCGTGGCCAAGGGCGACCCGCTGCGTGTGGTGCGGCGCCGCTTCGACCTGCTCACGGAGGTCCTCGGCCTGGACCGGGCACGTGCGACCGGCTGGACGCTGGGGCGGCTGCTGCAGAACTCGCTGTGGGACATCGATGACGGCGCGACCGCGCTCTCCCCGCCGTCCGTCGTTGTCGCGGAGTCACTGCTGAACCGGTGACCCGACCCCGCGCCCTAAGGCCTGTCCCTAGCGCAGCGCGTTCCCCAGCAGGTCGGCGCCGAGGCGGCTGACCAGGTCGATGTCGAGTTCGTGGAGGACGTAACGGCCTTCGCGTCGGGTGCGGGTGAGGCCGGCCTTCTTCAGGATGGCGAGATGCCGGGACACCTCAGGCGCGGTGAGGCCGTTGGCGTCGGCCAGTTCCTTCGTCGAGTGGGGGCCGCGGGCGAGCGTCCGGCACAGGCGCAGCCGGAGGGGGTGGGCCACGGCTTCCAGGCGCTGCTGGACGGTGGTCAGTGACAGGGTCGGTGGCAGGTCGGGGGAGGCGACCGGGTACTGGAGGACCGGCCGGTCGCCGTGGGCGTCCCGGACGACGAGATGTGGCCATCCGAAGGCGGTGGGCAGGAAGAGAAATCCGGTGTCGGAGGCCCTCACCCAGCCGTCCTGCAGTTTGTCGACCACGAGGTGGCCGCGCGCGGCGTCGAGAGTGAGGGCAGGGGATACGGCGGTGGCAGCCCGCTCCAGCCCGTGGTGCCGGAGGATGTCGCTCTTGTGGCGGGCATCGGTCGCCAGTTGAGGCCGCACGCGCTGCCAGAGCTCTTCGAAGAAGGCGTCCGCGCAGTCCTCCAGCAGCCGGCGCAGCCAGCTTCGTACCTTCTGCGGCTCCGTCAGCAGCCGGTCGACGAACGCGGCCTGGCGCACTCCCCGCCCGGCGGCGAGCTCCCGGGCCCGCCGGCGGTCCTCCGCACGGTGCAGGGGAGACGGCTCGGGATGTGTGAACGAGGTGGCGCAGGAGACCTCCACCACGGCGACCACGAAGGCGTCGTCGTCCATCCGGTCCCATGCGTCCAGTTCCTCCGTGAGGTCCGTCGTGGCGATGGCGGGCAGGAACAGGTCCGACCGTGTGGAGCGCCAGAGGAGGTCCGCCTCGTACAGCCTGTCGGCCAGGTCCGGCGGGAGGCCGGCCCTGGTCTCCACGGCCCAGTCGAGGAGGCCGGGGTGGTGTGACGGCTCGGCCAGGACATGCAGGGCCGCTCCCAGTTCGGCAAGCGGAGAAACCCCGAAGGAGATGCGTTCCAGGGGAACGTTCGAGACATCGATCACCACGCTCATCTCTTCAGTGTCCAGCCTCCTGGGGGGGTCCGGTGCCGCACAACGGCCGGCCTCGCGGTCGCCAGGGACCCCGCGCCCGCCCCGTGGCAGACCCGGGGCGGGCGGGGGAGGCGGCTCAGCGTCGGCTTGCGGGTATCCGGGGCAGGGCGCGGGCCGTGCCGGTGAGGGTGGCCTGGTCGCCTCCTTCCGTGGCTGCTGCTGGTGAGGGTGGTCGGCGGCCGGCGGCGGCTTCATCGGTGAGCAGGAGGGCCAGGAGCAGCCCGGCGGAGCGTTCGCTCAGGGCGCGGGCGGCGGGCAGGAGCCGGTGGCGTTGTCCGGCGGGCAGGGACAGCGCCACACAGGTGGCCCGCCCGGGGATGCCGAGCGGAAAGGCCGCGCAGACTTCGAGGTGGGAGTACTCCAGCAGATCGAACTGGGCGGCGTGGGGGCCGTGTCCGTCGAGGGCTTCGAAGAGGGCGCGGGGGTTGGTGATGGTGCGGTCGGTGAGCTTGATCGGCCGGTAGCGGGCGAGGTGGTTCATACGGCCGTCGAAGTCGAGTTGGGCCAGCAGGCTCTTGCCGACGGCGCTGGCGTGCGCCGCATCGCGGAAGTCGACCCACTCCTTCACCGCAGGCGCCTGGGGGCCGTAGGCGGACTGCAGGACGTTGACGTCTCCGTGGGTGTAACCGCTGACGTAGACGGCGGCGCCGATGTGGTCGCGCAGGCCGGTGAGGGTCTGCTGGAGGAGCTGGTGACGCTGCTCGGGGTGGTGGGTCATCTTCATGAGCGGGCCGGGGAAGTGGGCGCCGGCGGTGGTCGAGATGAGGTGCTGGCCGCGTAGCCAGTGCAGCAGCCAGGCCACTGGGGCGAGCGGAAGTCCGCTTCTGCGGGTCAGCGCGCGGGTGGTGATCCCGTCCGCCGCGTCGACGAGATAGAGGATGTCCAAAGCCCGGGCGGCGGCCTTCCACTGCTGGGGTGTGTCGGTGTGGACGGGCGTGCTGCGGGCCATGTCGGTCAGCACCGCCGGCCGCAGCGCATTGGCGGACCACCAGGGCTCGTGCCCGCCGGCGTCGTCCACCGGGGCGCTGGGAGCGAACCCCGGGTGCTCGGGCGGGAGCGGCAGCAGCAGACCGTCCCCGGCCGCGGTACTGGCGGAACGGGCGGCGAGCTGGGGCCGGTTGCCCTCCGGGGAGCCGTCTTCCGGGCGGGGCGTCTCCTGCCGCAACCACCCAGGGCCGCGCACCCGGCCCAGCCTGGGGGCCGGTACCCGTACGAGCCGGGGAGGGGCCGCGGCCTCGGGGCCGGACGGATCCGGGGGCGGGGCCGGTTCGCAGGCCTCGGCCTGGTCCGAGCCGGCCGGCTGGTGCGGTACCGCGGGCAGGCCCAGCCCTTGGCGGACCTCGTGGATGAACTGCGGATCCTCGATCACCGGACATGCGGGGTGGCCGGTCGGTTCGCGGTCCGCCGTCGTCTGCAGCAGTGCGCGGGCGTCGCCGTGCCCGTGCCGGGCCGCCTCCGCGACGAGGAACCGTACGCTCTCCTGCCCCGCGCCCCCCGTACGCGCGGTGAGAGCGGCCATCCGGAACAGCGCCCCGGGATGGCCGGACTCGGCTGCCGCGCCCAGCCACTCGGCGGCCGGCAGCAGCTCGTCACGGCACAGGGCCTTCGAACCCAGCCGGTACAGCGAGTTGGCGTGTGCCCGCTGGTCGGAGGTGAGTGCGTAGCTGTCGGTCAGGGGGCCGAAGTCTCCGCTGGGCCGGTCCCAGAAGTCGGGCGGGCCGGCGAGCTGGGCCAGCAGTTCCGCGAGCCCGGCCGGGACCACGGGCTCCGGGCACCCCGCCCTGCCGCGGTGGTCGTCGTACCTGCTCACATCTGTCACCTGTCCTTCTTTCCGTGCTGTGTCTTCTTCCGGTGCCCGTCCCGAATATGCCCCGCGAGATTGCGTCTTAGATGTGCCACGGCCTTGTTCCGCAAATTGTGGAGGCGACGCGCGGGTATGCCGAGTTCCGCCGCGATCTCCCGATCGCTCAGCCCCCGGCTCTGGAGGTCCACCACCTGCCGCCGCCGGCTCTCCGGCATCTCCTCGATCGCCGGGATCACCAGCTCCTGCAGCACCGCCCGGTCCTCGTCCGCCAACGCCCTCGGCGGGTCCGGCACCGCGTCCAGCGCGTCACCGCCCATCAGCACCAGCCGCTTGCCCCGCTGCTGCTCGCGAAAGCGGTCCACGGCGAGATTGCGGGCCGCCCGACGCAGATACGCCATCACGTTCGTCGCAGGCGCCAGATCCCCGGCGGCCGCCTTCAACCCCACCCGCAGATAGGCCTCCTGCGCGCAGTCCTGGCACGAGGGCAGCGACAGCGCCGGAAACGCCCGCCGCAGCGCGTCCGGCTCCTCCGCCATGAAGGCCGGGTAGCAGTCCAGCAGCCGCTGCGCCACGTCCCCGCCCAACGCCACCGCCTCTCCGGACAGGCCGTCGCCTACCACGGGCCCGGCTCCCCACCTGCCGTCGTACTGCTCATGACGGGACCGACGGCGACGGCGATGCGCACCACAACCGGTGCCTCCGTGGCGACCTCCACCCGCACGACCGCAATGCCGGCGACGCACCGGCAACGGCCCTCGCAGTCCAGTGGGTCCTCGGCCGCGCGAGGCCGACGGGTCCGCCCGCCGGAGGTGCTGCGCTCCCGGTACGAGCGCACCAGGACGCCCAGCGCGTGTACCGCGCTCACGGCGGCCGGGAGGAATCCGGTCCACTCAAAGGACGACGTCATGTAAGTGGGTCTCCATTGATCGACGCGGACGCGGTGTGCGTCCTCGCCCCCCTGACGAATCCTGGGGCCCACTTCTCCCCCCGGGCGTCCCCGAGTTCACCCCAGGGGGTGACGCCCGGACTTTTGTGGACCGGGCGCGAGCGACGGCGGCCCGTTCCGGCTGGGCCTCGCGGCCATGGGCGCCGCGGTCGCGTGGACGTACGCCTCCGAGGGGCAGATCCATGGATCCGATGCGCCCGCGTGCGTTCGAGACAGCAGTGAGTGTTGGAAAATGATGACATGCGCAGGTTTGGTCGTCTTTCGGCGCTGGGTCGCCTGCCCTGGCGCGCACCGCGCCGCTCGGGGGCCGACACACGCCGAGACCACCGGCGAGAGCATGCGCACCCCGGCCATGGGCATCGCACCGCAGAAGCCGGTCCCACACCGCGTCGCGCCGGCCGGCGGTCGTGGAAGGCATATCTGACCTCCCTCTTCAGCCTGGGGAGCGTCGCGGGCCAGGCCTTCGTCTGGCAGCTGACGGTCCTCGTCCTGCTCGCCGCCATCGCCATGGTGACCCTGGTGCTCAAGACGACACAGGACGCGCAGACCGATGCCCGTCACCGGTCGCTCGCCGTTGCGGAGGGCTTCGCGCACTCCCCGGGCGTGGCGCAGGCGCTGCGATCGCCGGATCCCACGGCCGTACTCCAGCCGCTCGCAGAAGCGGCCCGGAAAGGCTCCGGCGTCGGTTTCGTCTCCGTACTCAGCAAGAGCGGGATCCGCTACACCGACCCCAGGCCCTCGCTGATCGGCCGGCGTGCCCAGGGCGACGTCGGCCGGGCGGCGGCGGGCCACTCGTTCACCGAGATCTTCGAGGGCGAGCCGCAGAGCGCGGTCCGGGCTCTGGTGCCCGTCACCGACGCACGCGGCGAGGTGATCGGAATCGTCACCGCGGGCGTGCAGACGGTGGACGTCGGAGCCACGGTCAGCCGCCAGTTGCCGGTCCTCCTCGGTGTCGCGGCGGGCTCGCTGGTCCTCGCCGCGGGCGGGGCCGCGCTGGTGAGCAGGCGGCTGCAGCGCCAGACGCACGGCCTGGGACCCGTCGAGATGACCCGGATGTACGAGCACCACGACGCCGTGCTGCACGCGGTCCGCGAAGGCGTGCTGATCCTGGACGCGGACCGGCGGCTGGTGCTCGCCAACGACGATGCCCGGCAGCTGCTCGGCATGCGTGCGAGCGCGGAGGGACTGCCCCTGGATGCCTTGGGCCTGGCTCCGGAAATGGCCGCGCTGCTGGGATCCGGGCGCACCGTCACCGACGAGGTGCATCCGTCGGGCAGCCGTCTGCTGGCCGTCAATCTCCGGCCCACGGCCGTCCACGGCGGGCCCGCCGGGTGGGTCGCGACGCTGCGGGACACCACCGAGCTGCGCGCGCTGGCCGGCCGGGCCGAGGAGGCCAGAGAACGCCTGAAGCTGCTGAGCGAGGGCAGCACACGCATCGGCAGCACCCTCGACCTGGCGCGCACCGCGCAGGAACTGGCCGACGTGGCGGTGCCCCGGCTCGCCGACTTCGTCAGCGTCAACGTGCTGGAGACGCTGCTGAGCGGAGACGAGCCGCCCCCGGGACCGGTCACCGGCGCGGTACTGCGCAGGGTGGCGCACCAGTCCGTTCTGGAGGGCACGCCGGAGGCCCTGGTCGGGCTGGGCGACGTCGCCGTCTACCCCGAGAACTCGCCCCAGGCCCGCTGTCTGGCGACCGGGCGGTCGGAGCTGCACCGGGCGGCGGACCCGGCCGTCAGCGCATGGCTGGCGAAGGACTCCGCGCGTCTCGCCAAGGGCCGCGCCTACGGATTCCACTCGTGGATCGAGGTGCCGCTGATCGCCCGGGGCACCACGCTGGGCGTGGTGGACTTCGTCCGGTCGCGCCACCCCGAGCCGTTCGAGGACGACGATCTGGCCCTGGCCGAGGAGCTGGTCGCCCGGACGGCTGTCTGTCTCGACAACGCCCGGCGCTTCGACCGCGAGCGCACGGCGGCGCTCACGCTCCAGCACAGCCTGCTGCCACGGCGGCTGCCGACGCAGTCGGCGGTGGAGGCGGCCTTCCGGTACCTGCCGGCCGATCCCCGGCTGGGGGTGGGCGGCGACTGGTTCGACGTGATTCCGCTGTCCGGCGCACGGGTGGCCCTCGTCGTCGGCGACGTGGTCGGCCACGGCATTCACGCCTCCGCGACCATGGGCCGGCTGCGCTCCGCCGTACGGACCCTCGCCGACGTCGACCTGCCCCCCGACGAACTGCTCACCCAGCTCGACGACCTCGTCATCCGGCTGGCCGCCGAATCCGAGACCGGCGCGGAGTCCGCCGCCCCGGGAGACGTCGGCGCCACCTGCCTGTACGCGGTCTACGACCCGGTGTCGGGCCGCTGCTGCCTCGCCCGCGCCGGACACCCGGCACCCGCCGTGGCCTATCCGGACGGCACCGTTGCCCTCCTGGACCTGCCCGCCGGTCCTCCCCTCGGGCTGGGCGGGCTTCCGTTCGAGGCGGTGGAGACCGTACTGCCCGAGGGGAGCCTGCTCGCCCTCTACACCGATGGCCTGGTCCGGTCCCGGCAGCGCGAGATCGACGAGGGACTCGACGCGCTGCAGCAGGCGCTGACGGCCCCGGGCCTCTCGCTGGACGCCCTGTGCGACAAGGTCGTCGAAACCCTGCTGCCGGGGCACCCCGCCGACGACGCCGCGCTGCTGCTCGCCCGGGTCCGCTGCCTCGACAGCGGACAGGTGGCGACCTGGGACGTGCCCGCCGATCCCGCGGCGGTCGCCGGGGTGCGTGCGGACGCGGTCCGCCAACTGTCGGCATGGGGCTTGGAGGAGGTCGCGTTCGTCACCGAACTGGTCGTCAGCGAGCTGGTCACCAACGCCATCCGGTACGGCGCCGCTCCGATCCGACTGCGGCTGATCCGCGACCGCGCGCTGATCTGCGAGGTGACCGACGGCATCAGCACCGCACCGCATCTGCGCCGGGCCCGCGTGTTCGACGAGGGCGGCCGGGGCCTGCTGCTCGTCGCACAGCTGACACAGCGCTGGGGCGCGCGGCAGACCATGAGCGGCAAGGTCATCTGGTGTGAGCAGACGCTGCCCGAGCAGCTGCGTGTGGCGCACGGCGAAGAGCGGACCGTGCGGAATTCGGGCCATTCAGAATGACGGCTGATTTCCGGTCGGGCGGGCAGGCCATGCCTTCCCTTCGGCGTCGCAAGCGCACCGCGCTCCGCACCGCCCTCGCGGTCGCGGTGACCGGCGCGGCCGTCGCCCTGCCGGTCGGCACCGCTTCACCGGCTGACGACGGCTGACCGTCCTCGGCAACCAGGCGGCTCCCGGCTCTGTCCCCGGCCGGGAGCCGCCTGCTGCGTGCTGCGGCTCGCGGCGGCCCGGCAGGTACCCGGCAGGCACACATCGCCAACTGGGCGGGAACTCGACATGGGCGTGCCCCGACTACTGGTGCGGGCGGCGGAAGGCCGCCCCCGTACTGAGTGGATCTTGGAGGCTTTCGATGCGTTCTCGTGTGTGGGGCGGGACGGCGGCCGTGGTACTCGGCGGCCTGCTGGTCGCCGGCTGCGGCGGGGAGAAGGATGCGGCGGACGCGAGCACGGGGAAGGCCGGGAACTCCGCGTCCGGGGACTACCCGGTGTCCGTCACCGACTGCATGGGCGCCAAGACCACCTTCTCGAACGCCCCCAAGAGGATCGTCACCAGCAACGCCTCCAGCCTGGAGCTGCTGCTCCGCCTCGGTGCCGGGGACCGGGTGATCGGCACCGGTTTCCCGCCGGCCAAGGGCACCCTGCCCGGTGCGTTGGACGCACAGGCACAGCAGGTCACGGTGCTCGGCCGGAGCGTGATCCCGAAGGAGAAGCTCCTCGGCTCCGGTGCCGACCTGTACATCGACACCTTCGCGTCCATGGCGGGCATGGGCGGGGGAGGGATGGGCGATGCGCCGACCGAGGAGGAGTTCACGGCAGCCGGGATCAAGCGGATCTACCTGAAGTCCACCGCCTGCGCGGCGCAGGGCAAGGGCCCCATGACCGACCTGAAGGCGGTCGAGGCCGACATCACCTCGCTCGGCGCGGTCACCGGTACGAGCGCCAAGGCGAAGGAACTCGTCGCCGGGATGAAGCAGAAGGTCGACGCCGTCCGCAAGGCGGTCGGCGGTACGGCGGAGAGCAAGCGGCCGACGTACTTCTTCTTCGACTACGACGCCGGCACCAAGCAGCCCACCGTCGTCTGCAACCGCCAGGTCGCCCACGCGGTGATCACGCAGGCCGGTGCCCGCAATGTCTTCGCCGACTGCGACGCCGACCGCAAGCAGGTCGGCTGGGAGGACGTGATCGCCAAGAACCCGGACTGGATCCAGCTCGGGATACGCAGCCGGGGCAGCGAGGCGGCGAACGACAAGGCGTTTGGCGAGGCGCAGAAGTGGCTGGAGAACAACCCGGCGACCAAGGGCATGAAGGCGGTCAAGGAAGGCCACTTCCTGCGCATCGGCTCCGAGCAGACCACCATCGCCGGTGTCGAGAACGCCGAGACCGTCGAGGAGATCGCCAAGACCCTCTACCCCGGCAAGGTCGGCCAGCCGTGATCTCCGCACTGTCCGCGTCCCGCCGCGGAAACACCACGGACGCGAGCCGGGACGCGCCCGGTCTGCCGGCCGGACCGCTGGCACTGGTCCTCGGCCTGGCGCTGCTCGCCGCGCTGACGGCCGCGGTGGCCTGGGGATCGACGTCCATCCCGCCCGGCGAGGTATGGAGCGTGGTGGGCCGGCGGCTGTCCGGTGAGGCCCCGCGACCGGGCACGAACGATCTGATCGTGTGGCAGCTGCGGGTCCCGCGCGCCGTGCTGGCCGCGCTCGTGGGCGCCGGGCTCGGCCTCGTCGGCACGGCGGTGCAGGCACTGGTGCGCAACCCGCTGGCCGACCCGTACCTGCTGGGCATTTCCAACGGGGCCTCGCTCGGGGCCGTCGCCTCCCTCGTCCTCGGACTCGGCGCGGGCGGCGCGCTGGGCCTGGGGCTGTCGGGCGCCGCCTTCGTCGGAGCCCTGGCCACCTTCGCCCTCGTGTGGGCCGTCGCCCGGCGGGGCGGCGGATTCGCGCCGCTGCGGCTGGTGCTGGCCGGGGTGGCGATCGGGCAGTTCCTGTCCGGCTTCACCAGCTACCTGGTGCTGCAGGCCGGGGACGAACAGCAGACGCACAGCGTGCTGTTCTGGCTCATGGGCAGTCTGAGCGGTGCCGGCTGGCCGCTGCTGGCCGCGCCCGCGGTCGTGGTTCCGGCCGCCCTGCTGTGGCTGCAGGCACGCGCCCGAGGCCTGAACGCCCTGCTGATGGGCGACGAGACGGCGGCCGGGCTCGGCATCCACGTCACCCGGCTGCGCCGGGAACTGTTCACGGTGACCAGTGTGCTGACCGGCGTCCTGGTGGCGGTGTCCGGCGCGATCGCCTTCGTCGCGCTGATGGTGCCGCACGCCTGCCGCCTGGTCGTCGGCGGCGACCACCGCCGTCTGCTGCCGATCTCGGCACTGTTCGGGGCGCTGCTCATGGTGGTGGTCGACATCGTGTGCCGCACGGCGATGGACTCGCAGGAGCTGCCGGTCGGCGTGGTCACCTCACTCATCGGGGCTCCGGCCCTCCTCTATGTGCTGGACCGGCGTCTGCGGAGCGGCAGTTGAGAATCGACATCAAGGACCTGCACCTCGCCTACGCCGGCCGCACGGTCGTGGCCGGCGCCCATCTGGTGGCGCCCGAGGGCGAGATCACCGGCCTGGTCGGGCCGAACGGCAGCGGCAAGTCCACGCTGCTGCGCACCGTCTACCGGCACCTGAAGCCCACCGCCGGACGGGTCCTGCTGGCCGGCACCGACCTGCGCGAACTGTCCGCGGCCCAGTCGGCGCGGCATGTGGCCGCGCTGCCGCAGGAGAGACAGAGCGACTTCGAGCTGACCGTCCACGAGGTGGTCGCGATGGGGCGCACGCCGTACAAGCGGGCCTTCGCGGGCGATGACGCCACCGACCGGGACGTCATCGCCCGGTCCCTCGCCGACGTCGGCATGGCGGCGGCGGCCGGGCGCCGGTTCACGACGCTGTCCGGCGGCGAACGCCAACGTGTCCTGCTGGCCCGCGCGTTCGCCCAGGACCCGGATGTCCTGGTGCTGGACGAGCCGACCAACCACCTCGACATCCGGCACCAGGTCGAGCTCCTCGCCCTGCTGCGCACCCAGCGCCGTACGACGCTGGTGTCGCTGCACGACCTCAACGCGGCGGCCTCCGTGTGCGACCGGCTGCACGTCCTGCATGCCGGAGCCGTGATCGCCTCCGGACCACCGCGCGACGTCCTCACTCCCGCCCTGCTGGCCGAGGTGTTCGGCGTGCGGGCGGCCGTCGTCGACCACCCGCTCACCGGTGATCCGCTGATCGCCTTCGACCACCGGGCGCCCGCCGGCCCGGAGGCCGACGCGGCGGTGGAGGCGCGCACCGGTGGATGACCCGCGGCCGGGCAGGGCGGCGAGTACGTCCTGCCCGGCCCGGGGTTCCCGATCGGGCGGCCGCGGCGTCACCGGAAAACCAGCCCCCTGGTCACTTTCTCGGGTACGGCCGGGAACTCACCCCGGCTTCCCCTCGACTGATGAGACGGGTTGCCGTCCGGCAGCCCACCCGCGACGGTGAGGGGGAAGGGTGGCACACCACGGTGCCGGTTCGGAACGGCCCGGCCACATGCCCGGCGGCGAGGACCGCTGGGCGCTGGTCGCCGTGGCGGGCGTGCTGGCGTTCATGGCGATGCTCGACATGAACATCGTCAATGTGGCCCTGGCGGACATCGCCGACGGTCTGCACATGCCCGCCGCCCTCGCCCAGTGGGCGGTGCTCGGCTACCAACTGCCCGTCGTGGCCCTGCTGTTGCCCGTCGGCCGATGGCTCGACGGGGTGCGGCTGCGCCCCGCCGTGCTGATCGCGATCTGCGGCTTCGGCCTGTGCAGCGCCCTGTCCGCCGCTGCCCCCTGGGCGGCCTGGCTGATCTGCGCCCGCCTCGCGCAAGGCGCCTTCGCTGCGGTGCTGTTCGTGCTGATGCCGGTGCTCGCGATCCGGTCGGTGCGGCCGGCGATGCGCGGGCGGGCGATGAGCGTGCCCGCGACGCTGGGCCCGCTGGGCGCGGTGACCGGACCGGCCGTCGGCGGCCTGCTGCTGGACCACCTGGGCTGGCGGTGGGTCTTCCTGGTCAAGATCCCCTTCTGTGTGGTCGCCCTGGTCGTCGCGTGGAAAGCCATGCCGCGGGACGGCGGACGGCGCACGCCCGACCGCCGGTCCGTTGCCGACGCCCTGCTCGCGGCCACCGGCGTCGCGGCCCTGCTGCTGGCGATGACACTGGCCCCGGACGGCCCGGCCGCGCTGCTGCTGGCCCTGGCCGCCGTACCGCCGCTGTGGTGGTGGCTGCGCGGTCCCGGCGGGCGCCCGGTGGTCGGCGTGCTGCGGACGGCGGGCCTGTTCCGTCCCCACGGCGCGGTGCTGACCCTCGCGGCCGGCTTCGCCGCCATGCACTACATCGTCGCCCTGCACCTCCAGCGCGACGCCGGAGTCAGTGCCACCGCCACTGGGCTGACCGTGCTCGCCTTTCCCCTCGGCATGGGCCTGGCCGGGCCGCTCGGCGGGCGCCTCGCCGACAAGTGGGGCGCCCGGCCGGTCGCGGTCACCGGTGCCGCCGTCACCGCCGCCGGCCTGCTCCTGCTGGTCCCGCTGGGCGACGGCTGGTCACCGCCGGACGTGGCCTGGCGGATGGCGCTGGCCGGCATCGGCATGGGCCTGAACGGCGGCCCCGCCCAGGCCCTCGTCATGAGCGCCGCCCCACCGGACCGGACCGCGACCGTCGGCTCCACGATGCAGCTCGCCCGCAGTCTCGGCTTCACCCTCGGCCCCGCCCTCGCCACCGCCGTCCACGGACTGACCGGCCCCGAAGAGGGCGTACGGGCCGGGCTGGCGCTGGCCGCCACCGCCGCATGTCTGGCCGTACCCCTGCTCGCCCTGCACCGCACGCGGCCCGCCCCCGTGCCCGACAAGACCACCGACGCGGCGCCCGCCGCCCACAACTGACCAGGAGCCACTCCCATGTGCGGAATCACCGGCTGGGCCTCCTTCCACGGCGACGCCCGGACCCGGACCCCGGTCATCGAAGCCATGACCGCCACCCTCACCCCGCGCGGCCCGGACGCGGGCGGCGTCTGGCTCGGCGCACACGCCGCGATCGGCCACCGCCGCCTGGCCGTCATCGACCCGGCCGGCGGCGCGCAGCCGATGACCGACCGGCCCGACCGGCCGGCCCTCGTGCTCAGCTACAGCGGCGAGGTCTACAACCACCACGAGCTGCGGGCCGAACTCCGCGGCCGGGGACACACCTTCCGCACCCGCAGCGACACCGAGGTGGTCCTGCGCGCCTACGCCGAGTGGGGCGAGGAAGTAGCCGACCACCTCCAGGGCATGTTCGCCTTCGCCGTCTGGGACGAGCGCGCACAGCGGCTGCTCCTGATACGCGACCGCCTCGGCGTCAAACCGCTGTTCTGGGCCGCCGTGGACGGCGGCCTGGCCTTCGCCTCCGAGCCCAAGGCCCTGTTCGCCCACCCGGAGATACGGCCCCGGGTGGACGCCGACGGGCTGCGGGAGGCGTACAGCCTGCTGTTCAACACGGGGCCCACGGTGTGGTCCGGCGTCCGCGAGGTCGCGCCGGGCGGCCTCCTCGTCCTGGACCGGGACGGCATCCGGGAACGCCGCTACTGGCAACTGGAGGCCGTGGCCCACCAAGACGACCGGGACACCACCGTCGAACGGATCCGGGACCTCGTGGACACCGCGGCCCGCAGCCAGCTGGAAGCCGACGTCCCGCTGTGCAGCCTGCTCTCCGGCGGCCTCGACTCCACCGTCCTGACCGCCCTGCTCGCCGACGAACTCCGCCTGCGCGAGGGCCCCGACGCCCGCATCCGCTCCTACGCCGTCGACTACAGCGACCAGGCGGCGCGCTTCAAGGGCGACGTCCTGCGCACCGGGCACGACACGCCCTACGCCATCGAAGCCGGCGCGTACATCGGCACCGACCACAGCACGGTCGTCCTCGATCCGCGCTCCCTGCTCGACCCCGAGCACCGCAAGGCCGTCGTCGTGGCCCGCGACTCGCCGATCGGCGTCGGCGACATGGACACCTCGCTGTACCTGCTGTTCGGCGAGGTCCGCCGGCACTCCACCGTGGCCCTCTCCGGCGAGGCGGCGGACGAGGTGTTCGGCGGCTACCCCTGGTTCCACAACCCGAAGGCGCTGGCCGCGTCGACGTTCCCGTGGCTGCTGGTGACGGGCGACGAGGCAGCGATGCCCCTGAACCCCGAACTCGACCTGCGCATCGGCGAGTTCCGCGACGACACCTACGCCGACGCGCTGGCCGCCGTACCGCACCTCGACGGCGAAACCCCCGCCGAACACCGGCAACGCGAGATGCAGCACCTGTCCCTGACCCGCTGGCTGCGCCAACTCCTGCACCGCAAGGACCGGTTGAGCATGGCCCAGGGCCTGGAGGTCCGCGTCCCCTACTGCGACCACCGCCTCGTCGAGTACGCCTTCGCCGCACCCTGGGCCCTGAAGAGCTTCGACGGCCGGGAGAAGAGCCTGCTGCGCGCCGCCGGCACCGGACTCGCGCCCGAATCCGTGCTGCACCGGCCCAAGAACCACTACCCGGCCACCCACCACCCCGACTACAACCGCGGCCTGCAGGACCTGGCCCGCGACGCCCTGTCCACCGATCAGGTCCGTGCCCTGGCCGACGAGACCCGCATCAAGCCCTGCCTCGACACCCCGCCCGAGCGACTGGAGTGGGGCCACCGGCTACGGCTGGAACGCGTCGTCGACCTCGCCCTGTGGCTGGACCACCACCAGCCCGAACTCGCCCTCTGAGGAGCCCCGTTCATGACCCTCCAGGAACCCGAGACGGCCACCGGGGCGCTGCCCGAGCCCGTGCCGCTCATGGGCTGCCCGTACAAGGCCGACCCCTACCCCCTCTACGAGCGGATGCGCGAGGCCGGACCGGTCCACCGCGTGCTCTTCCCCAGCGGCGTACGGGCCTGGCTCGTCACCGGATACGAAGCCGCCCACGCGGCCCTCAACGACGACCGACTCGGCAAGAACCACGAGCGCGGCAACGACAGCTGGCGCGCCCGCGCCTCGATCATGCCCGAGCCGCAGCACTCCCAGCTCCAGGTCCACCTCCTCCACCAGGACCCGCCCCGGCACACCCGTATGCGGCGCCTGGTCACCGACGCGTTCACCCCCCGCCGCATCGAGGACCTGCGCCCCCGCTTCCAGGAACTGGCCGACAGCCTCATCGACGCACTGCCCGAATCCGGCCCCGCAGACCTCGTCACCGGCTTCGCCGCCCACTTCCCCTTCCAGGTCCTCGCCGAGGTCATCGGCCTCCCGCAGCAGCTGGCCGCCCGCTTCGACCGCGACTGGGGCAAGGTCGTCCAGCCCGTCGGCCCCACCGACCCCGGCCGACCGGCCTACGAGGCCCGGCTGCACGGCCTGCAGAGCTATATCGCCGACGTCGTCGCCCACAAGCGCGAACACGGGGACGACGACCTGCTCAGCCGCCTCGTCCAGGCCCGGGACCACGGCGAACTCACCCAGGAGGAGCTGGACTCCATGATCTTCCAGCTCCTCGTCGCCGGCCAGGAACCGGTCACCAACCAGATCACCACCGCGCTGATCGCGCTCTTCCGCCACCCCGACCAGCTCGCCCGTCTGCGCGACGAACCCGCCCTGCTGCCCCGCGCGGTCGAGGAACTCCTCCGCTACGACAGCGCCTTCGAGCTGACCACCTGGCGCTTCTTCGACCGGGACAGTGATCTGCACGGCACCGAGGTCCCGGCCGGCGACTCCGTGATCGTCTCCCTGTGCGCCGCCAACCGCGACCCGCGCCGCTTCCCCGACCCCGACACCCTCGACCTCGACCGCAGCCCCAACCCCCATCTCGCCTTCGGCCACGGCATCCACTTCTGCCCCGGTGCCGCCCTCGCCCGCAGCGAGCTCCAGATCGCCCTCGGCTCCCTGCTCACCCGGCTCCCCGGCCTCCACCTCGCCATCAGGGACCAGGACATCGAGTGGATCCCGGCCGTCCTCGGCCGCGGCACCGCCCACCTGCCCGTCGGCTACGACCGGCGCCTCTGACAGGCCGGCGCACCGGCGCCGACTCCCGGCCAGGCGCAGAGGCCCCGTAGGAAGAGGCGGGCGCCGGGGCCGGGGGTCAGCCCGCTACGGCGCCTTCCGCGCGGGACAGGGCGACGTCGAGGACGAGCAGCAGGGCGTCCCGGACCGAGCCCGTCCTGCGCGCGTCGAAGACGATCAGCGGTACGTGGTCGGAGACGTCCAGCGCCCACCGCACCTCGTCGAGGCTGTGCTGGACCTCGCCGTCGAAGGCGTTGACGGCGACGGCGAACGGAATGTCCTTGTGCTCGAAGTAGTCCACGGCGGCGTAGCAGTCGTCCAGGCGGCGGGTGTCCACGATCACCAGACCGCCGAGAGCGCCCTCGACCACGTCGTCCCACATGAACCCGAACCGGTCCTGGCCCGGCGTGCCGAACAGGTAGAGCTTCAGCGTCGGGTCGATGGTGATGCAGCCGAAGTCCATGGCGACCGTGGTGGTGGTCTTGCCGGGGGTGTGGGAGAGATCGTCCACGCCCGCCGCGACCTCGGTGATGGCGGCCTCCGTGGTCAGCGGCCGGATCTCGGAGATCGCGCCCACGGCCGTGGTCTTGCCGACGCCGAAGCCGCCGGCGATGACCAGCTTGACCGGCAGCGGAGGCTGTTCAACCGCTGGCGCGGAGTGTGTCCCGTGAGTCGGGGACGGCACGGAGACCATCAATAACCCTTCGCAGTACGGAGATGTCCTGGGTTGTCCTGGCGTTCGGGACGTGGACCGCCAGATGTCCGGCGGCGCGCAGGTCCTCCGCCAGCACCCGGACCACGTTGAGGTGGAGGCGCAGCCGGGCGGCCAGTTCCGCCACCGACTGCGGTCTGCGGCAGGCGGCGACGATGTCGTGTTGTTCGAAGGCGAGCGAGTCCAGTACGGAGAGCCCGGACGACGTCGCCACGACCTGGGTCTCCACCGGGAGCGGCGGGCCGGCCCCGCCCCCCGCCACCCTGCCGGCGGTCAGGAGGAAGGGCCGGATCGCGGGAGCGCGGCCGGCCGGCTCCGACGGACCCGGGCCGCTGCCCTCCCCCGAGCTCTCGGCTCCTCGCGAAAAGGGGGGACCCCCACCCTCGTTCGGCCCTGGTTCACCGGCGGCCATCATGATCCTCTTCTCGGCGGCTGCACCCCTGCCTCCGCGGTGTGGGACGGGTCAGCGGGCCGGTGCGGCGCCGGCGCTGTTCTTGAGCTCCAGCACCAGCTGGGGGGTGAGCGCGCTCCCGGCACGGTTGGCGAAGAGGGTCATCTCGTAGGCGATGTTGCCGAGCTTCGCCTCCTTCGAGGCCACCACGCCGAGGACGGCACCGCAGCCGATGGCCGAAACCAGCACATGGCCGCCCTCCAGGTCGATGATGACCTTGTTGAGGCCGCCGAGGCCGTAGTTGCCGGACGCACCGGCGGCCAGACTCGTGACGCCCGACACGATCGCTGCGAGCCGCTCGGAGTCGGCCTGTTCGCGCAGTCGGGAGACGGCGATCAGCAGGCCGTCGGAGGACACCGCGATGGCGTCGACGACACCGGCCGTCTGGGTGGCGAACCGGTCGAGCAGCCAGGTGAAGTCGGCGGCCGCGGCTGTCAGATCGGTGGGTTCCGCTTGCTCGGAACTGCTCTTACCTGTCGGCGTCGTCACTGCCCGACTCCTTCCGGGGTTGCTGGTGTGGCGAGGGCGCCGCATCCCGCGGGGCGGACGCACTCTCTTGCTCCGCCCTGCGGACGGCGGCCTCGAATTCGTCGAGTTCCGAGCGGACGGCGTCGGCGTCGACGGGCCGGCGCACGGCCTGGGTCTCCCGGTCGGCCGTCGGGGCAGTCATATCGAGCGTCGCACCCCGTACCCGCCGTCGCAGTGGCCGGCCGGGCTGTGCGGGGCGCGGCTCGGCCGCGGGGGCGGGCTGCTCCGCGTCCGCGCGCTGCGGAAGGCGGCGCGGGAGCTCGCCCTGCGGCGCGGGGGCGGCCGGCTGCCGTTCGGGGGCGGCGGCGGGGTGCCGCACCGGCAGGGGAGTGGCGGCAGCCGGCGGGTACTCGGGCGTGGTGGTCTCCCGCTCGGGCGTCGCCGGACGCTCCGGCGCGGCCTCGTCCACGGGCAGTACGTCCACGGGCCGTACGTCCAGGGGCACGTCCGCGGCCGGGGACGGTGCGGCGGCGGGGTGCACGGCCAGCAGCAGCGCGGAGGGGAGCCAGACGCTGCCGGTGACCCCGCCGCCCGGCGTACGGCTGAGGCTGACGCGGATGCCCGAGCGCCGGGCGAGGCTGCCGACCACGAACAGGCCGAGGACCTTGGTCGGTACGAGGTCGAGCCGTTCCCGCCGGACCAGCCGGGAGTTCTCCTCGTCGAGGCGCTCTGCGCTCATACCGAGTCCGTGGTCGATGACCTCGATCAGGGCACCGCCGTCCGAGGTGACGTCGGTGCCGGGCCGGACGACCACCTCGACGGGCGTGTCGGACGGGGAGAACGAGACCGCGTTCTCCAGCAGTTCGGCGAGCATCAGGGTCAGATCGTCGACGACGTCGGGCGCGACGGTGACCTCCGTCTCGGAGCGCAGGGACACCCGCTGGTATCCCTCGATCTGCCCGAGCCCCGCGCGGATGACGTTGACCAGGGAGGTCGGCCGGGCCTCCACCTCGGGGTCCCGGATGCCGGCGAGCAGCATCAGGCTGTCGGCGTTGCGCTGCAGGCGTACGGCGATGTGGTCGATGCGGTACATCCGCTCCAGGACGTCGGGGTCGGTCTCCTCGCGCTCCACGGCATCGATCAGCATCAGCTGGCGTGAGGTGAGGTTGCTGACGCGGCGGCCGACGTTGCCGAACATCTCGGCGACGTTGCGGCGGCTGAGGACCTGCCGCTCCAGCAGCGCCGCGGCGGTGATCTGCACCTGGTTGAACGCCTCGGCCAGGTGGCCGATCTCGTCGCGGACCGGGACGGGGATCGGCCGCGGCCGCAGCGGGGTGCGCTCCGCCGACTCGTCGTCCTCGACCCTGGCGAGTTCCTCGCCGGCCACGTCGACCACCTGCTGGGCGGCGCCGGTCAGGGCCGACAGGGGACGTGCGACCGAGCGCCGGACCAGCACCGAGAAGGTCAGCCAGGAGGCGAAGCCGAGCAGGGCGAGACCGAGCATCCCCAGCGCGTTGTGCAGTGCGCTCCGGGAGAGACCGTCGCCCCGGGCGGCGATCTGATCGATCAGCGACCGGGTGATGTCGAGGCGGGCCTCGGCCTGCCGGGTGCCGGCGGCGATCGCCTTGCGCAGCTGGTCCGGGGTCTGGCCCTGCAGCGAGTCCGGATCGATCTGGAGCTCCGCGAACTGGGCCTGGACGCCGTTCTGCTCGGCCGCTCGCTCGATCCCGTCCAGGCGCAGGACCTGGTCCGGGTCGGCGATCCTGCCGAAACGGTCCGTCTGCTCCTCGAAGACCTTGTGGGCGCCGACCGCACGGGTGTACTCGGTCAGTGCGTTGGCATCCAGGGTCTGGGCGGAGAACACCCCGCTCTCGAAGGCCGCGTGGGCGGCGTCGGCGCGCAGCACCGTGTCGAGAAGGTTGGTCACCGAGGACGACGAGGTGCCGACGAAGCGGTCGAGGCCGATGCCGTCGATCAGGTAGCCGACCGCGGCGGCGTACGCCGGATCGATGCTGGCGGCCGGAACCGAGCCCCGTTCGACCTTGTCGCGCAGCACGGCGAGGCCCCGGATGTACTGCAGGGCCCGCGCCTCCTGCTTCGGCAGGCCCGCCCCGAACGCGGACCGCACCGCGGCGACCTGCTCATCGGTGTCCTGCTGCGTCCGGCGGTAGTCGGCGGTCGACGGCAGGGTGGCGCCCGGCCGGGCCGCCTCCTGCTCCACGGACAGCAGGAGCGCCTGCCGGTGTTCCGCCTGTACGTCGTTGATCAGCCGCGTGACCTGCTCGCTGTCGCGCACCAGCTCCGCGGTCCGGCTGGCGTCCCGCGCCTTCTCCACCTGGGCGTTGACGCCGACGCCCAGCAGCACACCGACGACCGCGACGGGCGCGATCACCAGCACGTTGAGCTTCCGCCGGAACGGCCATCGGTCCAGGAGAGCGGCCGTCTGCCGACGGAATCGCCGCCTCGACGACGCACGCCGCGACGGGTCCGGTATGTGTGGTGGCGGGTCCTCTGTGTCCACAGACACCGGGCCTCCTTGCGACGTGCTCCTGAGCGGTGACCGAGCTGTTGTTGCCGACCGCCGACGACCGGGGATCGTGACGCATGCGAAGTTCGCACCGAAATGCGAGCGAAAAGATCGCGCCACAGGTCCAACCGGCGGTGAACACTACCGCGTGTGCACACGCAGGCAACACATGACCACCAACGGTCAAGCGGTATTCAATTCTTTGTCACGTTTGGCCTGTTAGCCCCTTGCGGTGCGCCATGTCGGCCGATGGGACGGTGTCCGCGGGGGAGCGGGGTGCGAACCGGCACTTCCTCGCCGGATCCGCCGCCGGCGCCGGCCGTACCTCCCGAGGGCGGATGCCCCGCGCGGCATCGCCACCCGTAACCTGTCTCCCCCCACCCCACCCGTATCCTCATCCTGCGCTGCGAGGAGACCCGTGCACCCCACCCGCAAGGCGGCCGTGACAGCCGCCGCACTCCTGGTCATGGCCACCGCCGGCTGCGAATCCGGCACCGGCACCACCGCATCCCCCAAGAGCTCCGCCAAGCCCGGATGCCCCACCGTCCTTGCCAGAGCCAAGCAAGCCGTCAAGAAGGCCGAGGAGGCCAACGCGCCCTGGAAGGGCCCCACCACCGGACCCAAGGCCATCCACGGCAAGACCGTCGTCTACATCGCCGAGACCCTGACCAACCCCGGCGTCGCCGGCGTCGCCAAGGGCGTCCAGGAAGCCGCCAAGATCGTCGGATGGCGCGCCCGCACCATCAACGGCCAGGGCACGCCCGACGGCATCCGAGCCGCCTTCAAGCAGGCCATCGGCCTCAAACCGGACGGCATCGTCATCGGCGGCTTCGACCCCAAAACCGCCGCAGAGAGCGTCAAAAAGGCCAATACGGCGGGAATTCCGCTGATCGGCTGGCACGCCACCGCCGCTCCCGGCCCCAGTGACGAGCCGAAACTCTTCAGCAACATCACCTCCCGGGTCGAGGACGTCGCGAAGATCAGCGCCGACTGGATCATCGCCCGGTCCAACGGCCGCGCGGGCGTCGTCCTGTTCACCGACGCCTCGATACCCTTCGCCAAGCACAAGTCCGACCTGATCAAGAAGCAGCTCGCCACCTGCTCCGACACCAAGCTGCTGAGCTACACCGACATCCCCATTCCCCAGGCCAGCAGCCGCTCCATCGGCGAAGTCCGCTCGCTGCTGTCCCGCTTCGGCCGCAAGTGGACCTACTCCGCCGCCATCAACGACCTGTACTTCCAGCACGCCGCCCCCGCCCTGCGCGCCGCGGGCAAGGACGGCGCCGGCGCCCCCTTCAACATCGGTGCCGGTGACGGCGACCCGTCGGCCTTCCAGCGCGTCAACGGCAAGCAGTTCCAGGCCGCCACCGTCCCCGAGCCCCTCTCCGAACAGGGCTGGCAGATCATCGACGAGTTCAACCGCGCCTTCACCGGCGCCCCGGACAGCGGGTACGTCGCCCCCGTCCACATCGCCACCGCCGCCAACAGCGGCGGCGCACTGTCCTGGGACTCCGAGGGCTACCGCCAGGCATACCGCAAGATCTGGGGCAACTGACGCGCCCGCCCGGGTGGGAGGGACGGTGAGGGCGTCGGCTGCCCTCACCCAACAGGTCGCCGGCTGACGGCGGCGGCCGGCCCCGCTGCCCGAGCCCGGGCAGCGTCCGCGCCCCGGTGCCGCCACGCCCGGGAGCCACCTCGCCTCGTGCTTCTCGCCGTTGATCGACGTCCGCCGCGTTCCGGCACACGGAGTCGCTCTGTCAGTGGTCGCTGTCATGATGCGCGGGAACAACGACGGCACAGGAGCAGAGCATGGTGGAGCAGGCGGTACGACCCGTAGTCGAGGCGATCGTCGCAAAGGCACCGAGCGGCTGGACGCAGGCAGTGATGCACGCCCGCGCAGGCCGCGGCGGCACCTCGGTGACCGGCGGCTACACCCCGCGCCGGGACGGTGGGAACACCAGCGTGCCCAACCCCTACAGCGAACTCATGGCACTGGCGGAGACCCTGCGCACCGCCCACGGCTGGGAACCCGTCAGCCTGGAGCTCCGGTGCCGCCCGTCGGGCGAGTACCGGCTCGTCGCCTTCCACGACGCCCTGACCTGGGTGATCGGCACGGGCAGCGGCTTCCAAGTGGTCCTGGACCCCGACTACCGCCTGCCGCAGCCCGGCCTGCACCAAGAGCCCGGGACGGCCGCACCGGCGGGCGACCCCGAGCTGGCCGTGGCCCGCTTCCGCGCCTACCTCGAACGGCGCGCCGCGATCCTGGGACATCCCGAAGAACTGCCCCCGCCCGCCACCGCCGCCGCGCTCGACGAAGCCGAACACCGCCTGGGCCGCCGCCTCCCCGCCGACCTGCGAGCCCTCTACGAGATCGCCGACGGCGACGGTATCGGCTACGACCACCCCTACCTGTTCCAAGGCAACGCCTGGCTGCCGCTGGAGCGCCTCGTCGCCCAGCACACCGATCGGCACGCGGGCGAACGGCCCTGGTACGGCTGGGACCTGGAATGGGACGCCGTCGTCTTCGACACCACCCCCACCGACACCGTCCGCCGCTGCGGAAGCCACCCCGGCTGGCTGCGCTTCGCCACCGGCGAGGACGGCAACTTCCTCGCCGTCGACACGGCCCCGGCCCGGCACGGCCGCCCCGGCCAGGTCATCCACACCGGTCGCGACTACAACGAAGGACCCGTCTACGTCGCCGACTCGATCACCTCACTCCTCGGCCACTACCTGGAACTGCTGGACCAAGGCGCCTACGAGAAGCACGGCGACCACCTCTCGCTGCTCGAACCCGACTGCGACCCCGCCCCTCAGCAGATCATCGGCGACATCCCCGACGAGGTCCCGCCCACCCTCCAGGCCCTCCACATCAACGACGCCACCGGCCTCGTCGACCTCGCTCCGCTCACCGCCGCCCCCCGCCTCCGCCGACTGCACCTCAACCGCTCCACCACCGCCGACCTGACGCCGGTGCGCCAACTGCCCGTCGAATCCCTGCGTCTCACCCTCGACACCGGCGATCTGACCCCGCTCGCCGACCACCCCCACCTCACCTCCCTCGACCTGACCACCACCGTCCCGGCCGACCTCACCCCGCTGCGCACCATCCCCCACCTGCGCGGCCTCGACCTCTCCCAAGCCGCCATCCCCGACCCGACGGCCCTGTCCGACCTGACGGACCTCCGCTACCTCGCCCTCACCGGACGCCAGTGGACCACCCTGCTGAACGACGGCAAGGTGCCCTCCACCCTGATCGCGGCACGCCTGGCCGACACGGACGCCACCCTCGACGACGCCCTCGCCTGGGCAGCCCGCCTCGGCCTCACCACCGACACCGCCCTCCGCGTCACCGGCACCCTCAAGACCGCCAGCGGATGAAACGCGCCGCACGCTGGGCCCGGACGGTGCGTCAGGGCTTGTTCAGGTAGGCGAGGACGGCGAGGACGCGGCGGTTGTTGTTGTCGTCATCCGTGATGCCGAGTTTGCCGAACATGGAGGTGGTGTACTTGCTGATGGCGCTGTCGCTCAGAAAGAGCCGCTGGCCGATGGCCTGATTGGACAACCCTTCGGCCATGAGGCCGAGTACGGAGTGTTCGCGTTCGGTGAGCCGTTCAAGTCGTCGGTTCGAGGGCCCGGTGGAGAGCAATGTGGTGATGACGGCGGGGTCCATGGCGGTCCCGCCGCCGGCGACGCGTTCCAGGGCATCGATGAACTGATCGGCGTTGAAGACGCTTTCCTTGAGGAAGTAGCCGATGCCGCCGGCGCCGTCGGCCAACAGCTCGCGCGCATAGAGCTGTTCGACGTGCTGGGAGAGGACCAGGACCGGCAGTCCCGGAAGTTCGCGGCGGGCGGCAAGAGCCGCCCGCAGACCCTCGTCCGACTGGGGCGCGTGCGCATCCTCTCGATCGTCATGCCGCTCGCGATCATCACCGTCGACATGATCCCCGGCCTCTGCCCGGCGTGGTTCACCATGTTGTAGGCCATAAGCGCCCTCCCCCTCGCCGCAGCCGCCCTCCTCAGCAACGGCGCCAGACTGCGCGCCGCCTTCCCCAAGAGCTCCTAGGGGACGAACGCGAGCAGCAAACACCGCAATTCCTGCCCGCTTTCGGGCAGAAAAGTGGATGCGCTGCGACTCCCGACGTATCGTGATCGCCCATGATCGACATAGCCGGATTGTGGACTTTCTTCCTGATGGTGGGACTTCTCACCCTCACTCCCGGGCTGGACACCGCGCTCGTCCTGCGCACTGCCGCACTCGGGCACCGCCGTCGCGCCTGGGGCGTGGTCCTCGGCATCCAGAGCGGCACACTCGTCTGGGGCGTGCTCACCTCGCTCGGTGTCACCGCACTGCTGACCGCGTCTCACCTCGCATACGAGACACTCCGCTGGGCCGGGGCCGCGTACCTGGTGTGGATGGGTGGCAGGCTGCTGTGGGCCACCTGGCGCCGCTCGGCGGACGAGAGCCCGCAAGCCACCGCGAGCGAGGCCCGCACCAGGCCCGCGTCCAAGCCCGAGTCCAGGGCCGCGTCCAAGCCCGAGTCCAAGGCCGGGGCCAAGACCGAGCCCAAGACCGGGACAGCCGCCGGCGACACCCTGCTCGGCGGCTGGCGACAAGGATTGGCGACCAACCTCCTCAACCCGAAGATGGGCGCCTTCTACGTCGCGGTGCTCCCGCAGTTCATCCCCGCCCACGCCTCGCACCTCGCCGCGGGCGTGCTCCTGGCCGGAGTGCACATCCTGCTGGCCGTCATCTGGGCCTGCGCACTGATCACCCTCGCGCATGTGCTCCGAGACCGCCTGCAACGGCCCTCGGTACGCCGCCATCTCGACCGCATCACCGGTACGGTCATCGCCGCCTTCGGCCTCCGGCTCGCGCTCGGGGAGTGAAACGCGCAGTGCGAAGTGGACCAACTCACCCCATGTGAAAGGACACGACACACCCATGAGCCCGCTCCCCACCGGCACGGACGCCGTGGTCTTCGACTGCGACGGCCTGCTGGTCAACACCGAAGTCTGCTGGACCGTCGCGGAAACGGCCATCTTCGCCGCGCACGGCCACTCCTTCGGCCCCGAACAGAAAGCGCTGGTCATCGGCCGTACCGTGGAAGCCGCGGGAGAGGCCATGGCGGACTACTTCGGGCGGCCCGGCGCCGGTGCCGAAATCGCCGCCGAACTCCTCGACAGAGTCCGCACGGAGCTGGCCCGGGGCGCCGCCGCCCTCCCCGGGGCGGCGGAGCTGATACGCGCCTGCCGGGCCGCCGTACCCATAGCCGTCGCCAGCAACAGCCCCCGGGAACTACTGGACACGGCACTGGGATCGGCCGGTCTCGCCGCGTACTTCACCCACTCGTTCGCCGCTGACGAGGTACGTTCCCCGAAGCCCGCGCCGGACCTCTACCTCACGGCATGCGAGGCACTCGGCGTGTCCCCGAAGCGCTCCGTGGCCTTCGAGGACTCGGCCACGGGCATCTCCTCGGCGCGTTCAGCCGGGCTGTACGTCGCGGTCGTACCGTCCCTTCCGGGCGCCGGCCTCGACCACGACTGGCTGGGCACCAGCCTGGGCGACCCCGAACTGCTGGACTGGGCGGCAGGGCTGGCTACGCAGCAACCCCCTGCCCCCTGACCCGCCCCGGTCTCTCCGTCTCCACCCCAAGCTCAGCGGAACGCATCGGCGTGGTCGGCCACCCAGGTGCGGAACGGGCGGGGCGGGCGCCCCGTGATGCGTGCGAAGTCCGGGGAGGGGAGCTCGGGTTCGGTGACCTGCAGGGCCATGTTGGCGAGTACGGCGTCGACATGCGCGGGCGGCCAGGTGCGGAGCATCATCTGCCGGGTCTCTTCCGGCGGGGTCTCCTCGTAGCGCACCGGGCGGCCGATCACCGCGCCGATGGTCTCCGCCCGCTGCTGGTGCGTCAGCGCCTCGGTGCCCGTCAGGAAGTACGAGGCCCCGTCGTGGCCGTCGTCCAGGAGCGTACGGGTCACGGCCTCGGCCAGGTCGCGGTCGTCGATCAGGGGCCGGGCGGCCTGGGCGTACGGGCCGCGTACGACGCCTTCGGTGCGGATGGCCTCGGCCCAGCGCAGTGTCATATGGGCTGGCATACAAGGGCGCAGGGTCGTCCAGGGCACGCCTGCGCCGCGTACCCGCTCCTCCAGTGCGCGGTGGAACGCGGAGTGGGGAGCGTCGTGGGTGGTGGCGGGGGCGCCTTCGCGTAGGGCGTGCGTGGAGCTGAGCACGATGCGTCCGGCGTGCGCGGCCAGGGCCTGGACGACGGCGGGGACGTGGTGGGGAGCGGTGAAGTGGGCGGCCGCGCGGTCGTACGGCCACTGCAGGAAGGCGGCCCGCACCCCGCCGAGTTCCGCCAGGCGGGCGGCCAGCCCGTCGGGGTCGGTCACCTCGGCGGTCACCGGTTCGACGGAGGTGGGAAGGGCGTTGAGGATGCGCCGTGACAGCCCGCCTTCGAGGGCGTCCGGGAACAGCAGTATGTGGCGTTGAGTCATGATCAGAAACGCTAGGATCTGAACCTTGGTTGAGGCCAATCTCAGGATGTCGAACAAACGCTTCCTGGCCGGATCCGGGGGACGCGCTTGCCTCTCCACGGCTCCGCCCGGGATCGTTCCGCCATGAACGACGAACTCCCCGAGACCGAAGAGCTGCGGCAAGCGGTCCGCGTACTGGCCGACGCGTTAGAGACGATGCTGAACCTCCTCAAAGCCGACGCGGTTCCCCGGACTCCCGAAGCGATGAGCCTGATCAGACAGGCCATCACCAGCCTCGACGCATCGGGCGACCGGTTTGCGCATCCGGTGCCGGCCGCTGAACTGCTGCCACTGGCCGCCTCGATCAGCGCGATGACCGCCGCGGTGCGAGAGCAGATCCTTGACGACGCGGTAGCCGCCTCGCCCGTACCGGACCACCCACCGCTGTAACTGAGGCGCCCGCTGGGGTATGCCGCTGCCGCTGCCGCTGGTCAGGGCCTGCCGTGGACTGACGCGCAAGGGTCGCCGAAGCCGCCTCTGCCGATCTGCCGACTGGTTCGGATCAGTCGGCAGGGGCCGGGCGGTCGGAGGCGTCCCGGTACTGGTCCCGGACCTCGGGGCGTTGCCGGAAGCCGGCTGACTTGTAGGTGGCGACGGCGCCGACATGGGAGCTCGGGGTGCAGACGAGCGCGCTCGACGAACCCAGCTCCTGGAGTGCGGCCGCCGCGGCGACGGTGATCGCCTCGCCGTAGCCGTGACGGCGGTGTTCGCGGTGCACGCCCATCGGTTCCAGCACCCCGGGCCTACCTGGACCGGCCGACCACACCGTCACCGCCGCCACCGCCTCGCCCTGGTCGTCGTACGCGACCAGACACCGGGCGTCGGCGTACGGCAATCCGGCCGCCATCGCGTGCCAGCGCTCGCCTGTGAACCTCGACCCGTCGAACGCGGCCCGATGTACGGCGGCGAACACGTGCGCCTGCGCCGGCCCGACCACCTCGATCCGCATGCCTGGATCCTTCACCGGCTCGGTGAGGTCGCGGCGCAGCGGCGTCCACGGCTCGTCGGCGTGCCAGCCGTCCTCGAACAGCAGATCTTGGACCAGTGCACCCGTCGGCGCCTCGATGTTCACCCTCCCCTCGGGCAGTACGCCGCGCTCCGGCTCGGTCACGTCCTCAGCCAACTGCCACGCCAGCTCCTCGTCCCGCTGGGCGTCTGGCGCGATCGTCAGCCGCAACAGCCCGGGACCGTCCAGCAGCCCGACGGCGAGAATCCGTCCGTCCCGGCTCCACGTCCTGACCGCCGCGGCGGTCGCTTCCGCACCCCACCGCCAGAACCAGCCCAGATCCCCCGGATGCAGTTGCATCGGCGCACCGTCGTACTGCCACTCCCGCAGCACGCCCACAGCCTCGCCCAGCCCGTCGACTCCCGGCTTGCCCAACACAATCGCCATAGCCGCGATCACACACCACCGCACCACAGTCCGCACGCGGTTTCCGGCCGGCCGGCGCGGGCTGGCCGCCACGGGCGGCAACGCTCTACTCAGGCCGGTCCGGACGCAGTACCAGTTCGAGCAGCCCTGGGAAGCGGGCGTCGAATTCCGCCCGGCGGAGCCGGTTGACGCGCTTGGGGCCCTGGTCGCGCTGCTCGACGAGGCCCGCCCCGCGCAGTACGGCGAAGTGGTGGCTGAGAGCCGCCTTCCCGACGGGAACATCGAAGCTGCCGCAGGCCCGTGACCACTCGGGTGAGCCCGCAAGCTCCCGGACGAGGATGAGCCGTACGGGGTCGGCCAGGGCGGCGAGCGCGGTGAGGACGGGGACGTCATCGGGGTGGGTGTGCTCGGGTGCGGCCCGATGGCTGGTGGCGGTCACGTTGTCCTCCCGCGCGTAATCCGGCTTGCCGAGTGTTCGATGCACATCATACACTCGCGAGTGTTCGCTTTTCGTCGAACACACGGGAACAGTCGAGCCGAGTAGGCGGTGTGGCATGCGCGCGATCGAGTTTGTGGAGTACGGCGGTCCCGAGGTCCTGAAGGTGGTGGAGGCGGACGTCCCCGAACCCGCCCCCGGGCAGGTGAGCATCGATGTCGCGTACGCGGGGGTGAACTTCGCGGACCTGAAGGCGCGTGCAGAGGGCTACCGGGTGCCGGCCCTGCCCTACCGGCCCGGTCTGGAGGTCTCCGGGCGGGTACGGGCCGTCGGCGCGGGCGTGGCCGGCCTGTCCGTCGGCCAGGAGGTGACCGCCCTGACAGACGGCGGCGCCTACGCGGAGGTGGCCGTAGCGGAGGCGGCGACCGTCTTCCCGCTGCCACAGGGCGTCGATCTGCGCACCGCGGCGACCCTCCCGACGGTGCTGCCGACGGCGTACGCACTGGTGCACACGGTGGGCCGACTGCAGCCGGGCCAGACCGTCCTGGTCCAGGGCGCGGCTGGCGGAATCGGCACCGTCGTGGGCCAGTTGGCGAAGGCCGCGGGCGCGGGCGCGGTGTACGGCGTGGTGTCGTCGGCCGCCAAGGCCGAGTACGCCCGCGCGTACGGCTACGACGAGGTGTTCGTCGGCGACTTCGAGCAGGCCGTCCGGACGGCGACCGGGGAGCGCGGGGTCGACCTGGCCCTGGACCCGGTCGGCGGCGAGACGCTGAAGGCCTCACTGTCCTCCCTCGCGGCCTTCGGACGCCTCGTCTCCTTCGGCAACGCGAGCTCGGCCGAGCCGTGGAGCGTGGGGCAGCCGGAGCTGTACCCCACGGGTCTCTCCGTCGGCGGCTTCTCCATCCTGATGCTGGCCCGGACCGCTCCCGCCGCCCTGCGGGCGCTGGCCGAGCAGGCGTTCCTGAAGGTCGCCGACGGAACGGTCTCCCTGCCGGTCACCGCCGAGTTCGCCCTGTCGCAGGCGGCGGAGGCGCACCGGCTGATGGGTTCGCGGACGAGCACGGGGAAGCTGCTGCTGACGATGGCCGGCTAGGGCCGGCTGTTGCCGGTCGGGCGGCTCGCTAAATGCGTGGTGAGGAAGGGAACTTCGCCGGTAAGGTCCAGCCCGGTCCGGCCCGGCACGCGAGCTTCGTCAGGCTTGGCCAGGCGATTCGGCCCATCATGAGGCCCATCATGAGAGGAGCGTTCCGTGGAGGGATTCGATCCCAGGACGAGCTTCGGTTATGAGGTGTCCCAGCGGTACGACGACGAGCCACGCGGTGACGAGGCCGAGACCGTCGCGTTCCTGGCCAAGCTCGCAGGGCAGCAGAACGCCCTGGAACTCGCAGTGGGCACCGGCCGTATCGCCCTGCCTCTCATGCGGGCGGGGGTACGGGTGGACGGGATCGAGCTGTCGCAAGACATGGTCGATCGGATGCGCGAGAAGCCGGGTGGCGACCAAGTCGACGTGACCATGGGCGACATGTCCCGCGTCACCACCGGCCGTACCTATGGACTGGCCTACCTGGTCTTCAACACGATCGGCAACCTGCTCACCCAGGAAGACCAGGTCCGATGCTTCCAGAACGCCGCCAACCACCTCGCCGACGACGGCGTGTTCGTCGTCGAATGCCGCATCCCCACTGCGCCCTCACGCCCCGGCCATCAGTACCTCGACACCGAGCACGTCGGCATGGAGTACGTCGACCTCGATGCCGGCAAGTACGACCCGCTGACCCAGGTCCTCGACCTGAACCACATCCGCATCAGCAGCGGGGGCATCAGGCTCTCACCCATCAGGCTACGCCTGGCCCACCCGCCCGAGTTCGACCTCATGGCCCGCATCGCCGGACTCCGGCTACGCGAACGGTGGGGTGGGTGGAACGGCGAGCCGTACACCGCCGCCAGTTGGCGCCACATCAGCGTCTACGAACGCGCAGACCGCACCGCGTAGCCCACACAGACACCCAGCCGAACCGCCCCGCACCTGCCGGGGCCGGCCGCCGCTCCTATCGGGTGGGTTTCTTCCACGTCAGCGAATAGCGACGGAGCACGTGTCGGCGATAGCGCACACCGGGCAGCAGCCGTTGCGCCGTGGCTCGCACCTGCCCATAGCTCATCTGGGGATCGGCTTCCGGCATCCCCACCGGGCCTTGTGCGCGGCGAATCACCTTCGTGATCCGTACGGCCGGGGTAGCCGCGACGGCCACCGCCCGTTCCGCCAGCGTCGTCGAGCGGGCCAGGCCGATCACCACCAGCGCTCCGCCGGGACGCAGCGTCTCGCGCATGCGGGTGAGAGCCGCCTCGAAGTCCATGTGATGG
This sequence comes from Streptomyces sp. NPDC002446, assembly GCF_053595675.1. Classification (NCBI taxonomy): domain Bacteria; kingdom Bacillati; phylum Actinomycetota; class Actinomycetes; order Kitasatosporales; family Streptomycetaceae; genus Streptomyces; species Streptomyces sp. NPDC002446. The sequence goes on from NZ_JBSFYC010000038.1 coordinate 46,364, forward strand.
ACGGTGGCCACGGAGCAGATGAAGTCGTAGCCCCCGGCGGGGAGGGCGTCGGTGAGGAAGTCGCCCTCAGCGAAGGTGAGAGACGGGTAGCCGACGGCGAGTTCGCGGGCGCGGGCGATCATCTGCGGCGAGCTGTCGATGCCGGTGACGCGCTTCGCCGGCCCGGTCAGCTTCCGTGCCAGCAGCCCGTCCCCGCAGCCGACATCCAGTGCGTCGCCGCAACCTTCGGGGACGACGCGGAGGATGTCCGGGTGCCGGGCGACATTGGTGTTCCAGTAGGGCTTCAGGTCGGGCGGGCGCATCGGATCATCGTAGGCGGGGCGTGGCGTGGCGGGGCGGGGCTGACGACCGGGCGATGGGCCCGTTGCCCACCGCCGACGGCCCGTCGCCGGTCCCCCTGAGGTGCCGGGTGCCTCACCGGGCCCCGGCATGAGTATGCGCGCATTGAGGGGATGAGTATGTCCGCCGGTGTCCTGGGGCGTCCGGACCTGATGGGGTGGAACGCATGAATGAGGGCGACCTGCCGCGGCTCCCCGCTCCCCACGAGACTTGGTGGAGGGCGCCGCTCGTGACCTCCCTGCCCGGTCTGCCGCTCCTGGTCTGGGAGTACAGCCTTTTCCAGGCGGACGGCTACACGAGCGGTATCGAGGTGGTGATCTATTGGGCCATGGCCCTGTTCGTGATTGCTTGGATCCTTCCCCACCGCCGGTCCGTACGGGGCCTGCGCATGGCGGCCGCCGGCACCGCGCTCGGGTGCGCGGTACTTCCCTTGGTGTTTGCGGTGCTGCTGGGCGCGGCGATGGCCTCGGGCTGACGGGCTGACGGGCTGACGGCTGGCGGGCTGGCGGACGTGCGGGTGTCTCACGTAGTTCGGCTGCCTGCGGGAGGCCGACTACTTACATCGAATGAGTCATTGCCCCCAGGCGGCGTCGGCCATATGCCCTCTACTCTCCGGGGCATGAACTCCGGTGAGCAGACAGCAGGACGACCTCGGCGTGCGGGTACGGCTTCATTGGTGCTCGGCGCTGTCGCCGTAGCGCTGATCGGTTGGCCGTTCCTGCCGCTCCCGCCGTGGGTCCGCTATCCCCCCGTCTACGCCATCGTGCCCGTGGGGATCTGCGCGGTCGTCTCCGGGATAGGCGCCCTGCGAGACCTGCGAGGTGAGGAGAGAGCCGACCGCGGCCGGGCACGGGCTGGTACAGCGCTCGGCGCGGTGGCCATCGGGGTGCCGGTGGCTGTGCTGGTCTGGGTATCCGCGGCACTTTCTTCGACCTGAGGGTCGTCCCGTAACGGCTGATCTTGCGAATTCGCCGCTGCGGCAGCTCGCCCCGCTGTTCGACGTGTCGAAGTCGGCCGCTAACCCCGCATCACCGGCCGCCTCGGAGAATGCTCAATCGATACAGAACTCATTGCCCTCGATGTCCAGCATCGGGATGCACGAATCATTGCCGTCATACAGCGTTTGCACGTGTACCGCGCCGAGCGGGACCAGCCGCGCGCATTCGGCCTCAAGTGCGGCGAGGCGCTCTTTCCCTACGAGTCCGGTACCGACCCGCACATCAAGATGCACCCGGTTCTTGGCGGCCTTCCCTTCGGGGACGCGCTGGAAGTACAGTCGCGGGCCCACACCTGAGGGATCACTGCAGGCGAACCATGAATCCCGCTGCTCAGGTGGCTGCGAGCACTTGAAATCGTCCCAAGTGGCAAACCCATCCGGTGGCGGCGGTACGACGTACCCCAACACCTCGCACCAGAAACGAGCGAGGCGCTCAGGTTCCGCGCAGTCAAAGGTGACTTGGAACTTCTTGATCGCTGACATCGGCGCAACATACCAGGGGACTTCGCCTCCCACTGGTGGACCCAGAACCCAGGACCCAGAACACAGGACTCAGGACCCAGCCCTGACCAACCACCCTCATGCCAAAGATCAGTTACGGGCCTCGGCACCTCGTGTCATGTTCGGTCGGTCGCCCCACGCGGACCGGGCGATGATGTCGTACCAGTCCGGCAGCGCACTGGGCGGGAGATGGCGGCGCAGCAGCTGGCCGGGGAAGCTGAGCGGTGTGGCCTTGGCGGGGTTCGCCAGAGCCTGTTCCACGATCAGATCGGTCATGGCGTAGGCCAGATCGGCTCGAGGGAGCGTGGCGTGGACGCGCTCGGCGAACCCTGCCGGCAGACGCTCCTTGTCACGACCGAAGACGTCCGCGGAGATGCCCGCCTGAGTGAGGGCGACTTCCGGGCCCTTGCGGGAGGCGATGCCGTCCGACGTGTGCAGGGCGATCGCATCCCAGACCACCGTGACGCGCTCCTCGCCGGCCCCCTGGTCGCGTAGGAAGCGGGCGGCCAGGTCGGCGCCGTCGACCTCGAACCGCTGCCCGCCGTTTCCCTCCTCGCCCAACCCCAGGTCGTGCAGCACACAGCCGAGAAACACCAGCTCGTCGTCGTAGTCGGCGCCCGGCGTCAGGCCGCGCTCGTCGGCCAGCGCCCGGCCGAAGAGATAACTGCGCACGCTGTGCCGGTAGATGAAGTCCGGCACACGCTCCTCGGTGAAGCGCAGCGCACTGACCGCGAGCGCGGTGCGGGGCATCGTGAAATCGCTGAACGGGACGGGCAGGTCGAACGGGAGCGGCAGGTCGAACGGGTGCGGCAGATTGGACGGGAGCGGCAGATTGGACGGGAGGGACACAGGGACTCCTCACAGGAGCAGAAGGATGGGGGATGCCCCGATCCTGTCGGCCGCCCTGATCCCCGGCCAGGGGCCAGAGTGCCGCCATCCGCTAAGTTCTGGCCATGACGGTAGTGGCAGTCCTCGCGCTCGACGGAGTCGTCCCCTTCGAGCTGTCCGTACCGGGCCAGATCTTCGGCACCGCCAACGAAGCCGCCGGCACCGCGCACTACGACGTCCGTGTGTGCTCCCCGTCCCCGGACGGGGCCGTCACCACATCCCCCGGCCACGGGGCCTTCCGGATCCACACCCCTTGGGGGCTGGACGCCCTCGCGCACGCCGACACCGTCGTCATCCCCGCCCACTCCGGTTTCCTGGGGCAGGTGCCCTTCCCCGTACTGGAGGCACTGCGCGCGGCCGCCGTACGAGGGGCCCGCCTGGCCTCGATATGCGTCGGTGCCTTCACCCTTGCCGCCACCGGCCTCCTCGACGGACACCGGGCCACCACCCACTGGCAGTACGCCGGAGAACTCGCTCGGCGCCATCCGGGCGTCGAGGTCGACGCCACCGTTCTTTTCATCGACCACGGCCATCTGATCACCTCGGCCGGTGTCGCGGCCGCGCTCGACCTCTGCCTGCACCTCGTCCGCACCGATCTCGGGGCCGCGCACGCCGCCGCCACCGCCCGCCGTACCGTGATGCCGCTGCAACGGGAAGGGGGCCAGGCCCAGTTCATCGAGCACCCGCAGCCCTCCGGGGGTGGTGCCACCCTCCAGACCACCCTGCACTGGATGCAGGCCAACCTCCACCAGGCCCTCACCCTGCAGGACATGGCCCGTCACGCCGCCATGAGTGTCCGCAGCCTCAATCGCCACTTCCGCGCCCAGACGGGCACCACGCCCTTGCAGTGGCTGCTGCGGACTCGTATCCACCGCGCCCAGCAGCTCCTGGAGACCACTGACCTGACGGTCGATCAGATCGCCGAGCAGAGCGGCTTTGGCTCCGCTACGACGCTGCGTCACCACTTCGCCCTGCGGACGGGGACGTCCCCGCAGTCCTACCGCGCCGCGTTCCGACAGCGGCGGTAGCGGCGGCAGTGGCGGTGGTGGCGACAGCGGTGGTGGCGGCAGTGGCGGTGGCGGCGGGAGCGGCGGAGGTGGCGACAGCGATCGTTGCGGCAGCAGTGGCAGAGGAGATGATGAGCGCGGTTGATGCCCGGGGTGTGAATTCCCCTGGTGCGCATGTGGTGCGCATGTGGTGCGCAAGGAACTTCACACCCCGAGGACGTGACGGCTCAGCCGATCTGCTCCGGTGTCACCGTCAGCCACCGCTTGTCCGCCGTGACCTTCTGCCCCAGTTCCTTCTGGCGCTTGGCGTTGGAGCGCTTCATCTCGTCGATCTCCTTCATGTAGCTCTCCTTGCGGTTCACCCAGACCCGGACGCCGCCGTTGCGCACGTCCGCGGAGTGGAAGAGCATCGGGCCGTCGCTCTTGGGAGTGTCGCCCGCCGCGAGGATGGGCTTCTTCCACTCGTCGATGTAGGTGTTGATGGCCGCCGGCTTGCCCTCGTACCAGGTCAGCGGGGCCCACAGGGTCGGGGTCAGCTCACGGTCGGCGAGCTTGTCGGGGTCGAAGCTGCCGGACGCGATCTCCTTGCGGGAGCTGGTGACGTCACCCGTCTTGCGGTCCTTGAGGAGCATGGAGACGCCGAGGACGTTCTGCGGCTTCACGCCGTAGCCGTACTTGGGGTCGGCCAGCACCATGCGCACCAGGTCCTCGGAGGCCGCGCTCACCACGTACACCTCGATGCCGTGCTTGCGCAGCGCCTTGTAGAGCTCCTGCATGCCCGGGGAGAGGCGGGGGGCCTCGACCTCCGTCTTGGTCAGCTTCCCGTCCTCGTAGTACTCGGCCGGGATCGGCTTGCCGTACGCCAGGAGCTCGTCCACGTACCCCTTGAGCTGCTTCAGAGTGAAGCCCGAGAAGATCTGCGCCGCCCAGGGGTAGCAGACCTGGTCGTCCACCTCGCACAGGCGGTTGTAGTAGCTGTAGAGGCTCTCCTTGTGGGTCGCCGTGTCCTTGAAGGGGATGACCTTCAGGGACGGGGCCATGTTCTTGCGGGTCAGGACGCCCTTCATCTCCAGGAAGGGCAGCAGGGCCTCTTCCAGGTCGTTGCGGTACGTGGTGTTGTCCGCGTCGAAGACCGCGTACGCGCCCTTGTGGTCGTGGTCCGCGATGACCTTGCCGAGCTGCTTGGCCACGGGCTTGGGCCAGTGCTTCAGCTCCGCCGAGGCGACCTGCGACGACGGCCCGGCGGCCTCCGCCTCGCCGCTGCCCGGCCACAGGGCGCTGCCCGCGAAGACCGCGGCGGCCAGCGCTCCCACGGTGCCGAAGATCGCCAGCTTGCCATTTGCCCGTACTGCCATGGTGTCCGTTCCTCTGAGAGCTGTGCGCCGCCCCGTCCGGAGCGGCGGGCAATGGTATGAGGCCTGGCGTTGATTGCCCATGATCGACGTCACCGTGAACGGGGGGTGTGGGTTGGCTGAAGAGGGGTATCAACTCTCGTCGCTGCACGGAGAACTGCAAGGCAGAACTGCACGGCGGAACTGCAGAACTGCACGGCGGAACTGCATGGCAGACACTGCAGGGCAACCGATTCCTGACGCTGCGTAGCGGGATACGCGGGGGAGGGGCGGGAGTCCCGCCGCGGAGTCCGGAGCCTCGCCGCGGAGTCTGGAGCCCCGCGTCCGGAGACCAGGCCGCGGTCCGGCGGGGAACAGGCCGCGGTCCGGCGGGGAACAGGGCGGCGCCCAGCGCCGCATCCCCGGCACGCGCATACTGACCCCATGGCTACCCCGTCCCGCGAATTCGTGCGGGCCGCGCTCGCCCCTGGCGGCCCGGTGGTGTCCGCCGTGGGCTATCGCACCAGGGGGCAGACCCCCGCGCTCCATCGGGGGCTGCCGTCCCCGTATCTCACGCTGATCTTCTCCCTCGACGGGCCCATCGCCAGCGGGCTCACACCCGAGCAGGCCAGGGGCGGCGATGCCCTGCGCACGGAGATCGTCGTGGGCGGCCTTCACCAGCGCCCGGCGTATGTGGTGCAGCCCGAGCACGAGGCGGGCATCCAGCTCGCGGTGCACCCGCTTGCGGCCCGCTCTCTGTTCGGCCTCCCGGCCGCCGAGCTGACCGGGCAGGTGATCGGCTCGGGGACGGACGTACTCGGCCGACCCGGGGCCGAAGTCCACGAAATCCTCAGCGAGTTGACGGACTGGGGTGAGCGCTTCGCCCGCCTGTCCGCGTACCTCAAAGGGCGCCTCGCGCGGTACGAGGACCAAAGCGGCGTACGTCCGGAGGTCGCCGAGGCGTGGACCTGGCTGGCCCGGCACCGGGGTGCGGGCACCCTCAAGGGTCTCGCCGCGCATGTCGCGCTCAGCGAGCGCCGCCTGAGCACGCTCTTCCGCGTAGAGACCGGCCTCACCCCCAAGCAGGCCGCCCGCCTGATGCGCTTCCAGCACGCCAAGGCCGCCGCCGTCCGCGCCGTCGTCGCGGGCGCCCCGACCGATCTGGCCCGGATCGCCGCCGAGTGCGGGTACTACGACCACTCCCACCTGGTGCGGGACTTCCACCAGTACACGGACGCGAGCCCCAGTGCCTGGCTCGCCGAAGAGTGCCGGAATATCCAAGCCGGGGCCCACGGCAGCGACGGAGACTGAGACGCATGAACACCACAGAGCACACCGACGCACCGGCACAGACCACCGAGCAGCGGGCCCCGAGCGTCTGGCCCACCCTCCAGGCCCACGACGCCCCCGCCCTGATCGACTTCCTCGTCGACACCGTCGGCTTCGAGCGCACGGCCGTGTATCAGGACGGCGACCGGGTCGCCCACGCCGAGCTCGACTGGCCCGAGGGCGGAGCCGTGATGCTCGGCTCCTACGACCCGGATACCGGAGGCTGGTGCCTGACGCCCGGCACCTTCGGCGCGTACGTTGTCACCGACCATGTCGACGCGCTGTACGAGCGGCTGCGGGGCGCGGGCGTCAAGGTCCTGCGAGAGATTGCCGACCAGCCGTACGGCAGCCGGGAGTTCAGCATCGCCGACCCCGAGGGCAACAAGTGGTCCTTCGGGACCTACCGGGGCACGCCCCGCACCTCGTGAGCCACCCCGCAGATCCAGCGGCGATTCCTCAGGTCCAGCCGCGATTCCTCGGATCCGGCGGCGATTCCCCTGGGTGCGGGATTCAGTCGTCGGCGGTTCCCTTGGCGCGCAGTTGCTCAGCTGCTTCCTGGTACGCCTGGGCGGCGCGGGCGAAGTAGTCGAAAAGTGTGTCGAGCTGCTCGGGCGCGTACCCCTCGAGGATCTCGCCGATCTTCTGCCGGGCGGGGGACATGACGTCGTCCAGGTCGGCGGGGCGGCCGACCGGCTCGACGATCACCTTGCGCCGGTCGCTGGGGTCGGGCGCGCGGCGGACGTAGCCCGCCCGCTCCAGCCGGTCGATCAGGCGGGTGGTCGGCCCGGTCGTCAGGCCGGTGCGCGCGCCTAGTTCCCCGGGGGTCATCGCCCCCGTCAGCTGCAGGATGTTGAGCGCGTAGAGGTCGGTGGCGCCGAGGTCACAGGCTCTGGCGCTCGCGTGGCCGTGCAGCATCACCGCGCTCAGGTACTGACGGTAGATCTGGCTCGCGTCGGGTCGCATCTCTGGGTCCGGCGTTGACACGGATTCCTCCACTCCCTAATCTCTTCCTCAAAGAAGAGGAATCTTCTAAGAAGTAACTTCTTTGGAGAAGTTACCATGAGGGGTGACGTGAATCATGACTGCCATCAGCACCATGCCCGCCGATCCGACCGCCAGCCCGCCTCCGCCCCGTACGCCCCGCCGACGCATCAAGATCGCCCTCGGAACCACCGCACTGACACTCGCCGTGGCAGCCGGCGCCGGATACCTGTGGCTCGATGCCACGGCCGACGCGCAGAACCTCGGGGTGAGGGACTGCGCCACCCTCAGACCCGCCGTCACAGCCTCGGCGGCGGGGGTGCAGACCACCGAGGACCACCGAGCCGTCTGCCGCACGCTGCGCTCACTGACCGACTCATGGGCCCGCGGCGACGCCACGGCGTACGGCGCGCACTTCACCCCGGACGCCACCTACACCAGCTATGTGGGCACCCACTACCAGGGGCGGCGCGACATCGTGGAAGGGCACCGGGCCCTGTTCAGCGGATTACTCAAGGACACCAAGCTCGCCGACTCGTTCCTCGGCATCCGCTTCTACGGCCCCGACACCGCCGTGGTCACCAGTCGCGGCGACACCTACACCGGCGCACGCAAGCAGCCGGCCGACCTGTCCAAGACCCAGACCTACACACTCATCCGTCAAGCCGGCCGGCAGTGGCGCATCGCCGCCTTCCACAACACCCAGCGCCAGCGCGTCATGGAGCGGATCTCGTTCCTGTTCGCCCCTGAGGCCAAGCCGGAGGCCGAGAAGTGACCACGCACACCCCCGCGGACCACGGGAGCGGCCCGGACCACAGCAGCGGCCTGGACCATGGCACCAGCCCGGACCATGGCGCGATCCGTGCGCTCCTGGAGCGGAGCTGCGCCGCCTGGAACCACGGCGACGGAGCCGCCTACGGCGAACACTTCACCGCGGACGCCACCGACGTGACCTTCGCGGGCACGGTGTACCACGGCGGCCAGGACATCGGCCGCGCCCACCAGGCCCTGTTCGACAGCTTCCTGAAAGGAACCCGGCTGACCATCGAGATCCTCGACACCCGCTTCTACGGCCCCGAAACCGCCGTTGTCGTCACCCGCGGCGAGGTGCACAAGGGTCGGCCGAAGCGGCTCGGCAAACTCGCGACCTACACGGTCGTCCGTGGGACGGACAGCCGCTGGCGGATCGCCGCCGTCCACAAGACCCAGCGCAGACGCCTGATGGAGGCCCTCTCGTTCAGACTCCAACCCGCGACCAGGCCTGCGGCACACTGGCGGCGGCCGTCCGGGGAACTCCACGATTGCGACCGGTAGCCGAATCCGTTGCCCATGCTGCCCACACCCGGTCGCCGGGCTTGGCGGGGCACAGGTCGCCGCCGTATCGCTGCCCCGCACCTCAGCCAGCGCCGCCGGAGCTCCTGCGGCGGTCAGCTTGCCCAGGGCTGTCTGAAGGTGCTCGGCGTCCAGTGACGGTCCGGCGAGGATCGCGCGCGGGGGCGGAAGCGGCGGCCGCGGCCGAACCGGGAGGAGTTGCGTAGGCGGTCCCGGGCACGGTGGTCAACCCCACCGCCAGGGTCGCGAGTACACAGACGCCGCGCAGCCTTGAACGCACGCACGCACGCCCGCCCGTCCGGAGCGGCCCGGGATCCTGTAGGTAGGGTCCTTTCGTGTACTCGAAGGGGGGACCTGCGATGACAGACGCTGACGCGGTACTGGCGGTGGTGCGCCAACTGCCGGAGATCTCAGGCGGGTTGGTGGCGCTGGAGGCAGGTATCGAGGACGCCCGGATGGACTCCTGGCCGGTACCGGTGCCCGAGGAGATCCGGACGGTGTTCCGGTCCGTCGGAGGCATTCGGATCACCGTGTCCCGCTCCGTCGTGAACGGCGTCACCTCGGCCGAGCACATCGACTTCACCGAGTCATTCAACAACGGTGACTACCACGGTCACGACGTCACCTGGTATCTGGACCACGCCGGTGGCGCGGGCAGTCACTGGTTCGTCCACCTTGACCACGGCGACGGACACACGTACGTGGACGTCGACCGGGAGTCCGGTGCCTGGGGGCCGGTGTTCCGGTTCTGGGACGCCACCGACACCCGGCGCCTGGCGCTCTCCCTGCTCGACTGGCTCCGGGAGCTGGCCGAGTGCGTACAGCAGGCGGCGGCCGAGGCGGGTACGGAGGACGTCAACGCCTTCGGGCGGGCGTTCACCGACCGGTGGATGAAGTGCGCGGAGGATCCGGTGTCCGTCGAGCCCGTGAGTACCGCCGACGCCAGGGCGGCCGCCGACCCGGTGCTGCGGGAGGCGGCGGCCGGACTGCCGGACGACGCCCTCCTCGCCGACCTGCGGCCGGTCGCCGGCGTCGCCGAAGTGATCTTCGACCATCCGGTGAGCTGCCGCTACGCGCGCCGGTACGGCGGGGCCGTGCTCACCGCCGTGCCGTGGGACGGCGAATAGCGGAAGTGCCCCGGGTCCGGTCCGCAAGGCGGAAGCCGTCCCACGGCTCCGCGGGGCCGGGCGCACCTTGCTGATCAAGCCGGTTCGCCCCCCCCGTGTCCGAAGCGCGGGCACGGCCCGGGGGAGCAGCGCCTGCAGGCTGCCGCCCTCGCCCGGTGGTGCGCGGTCAGGCGACCCAGCCGTTGGTGATGCCGAGGACCGCGGAGCCGTCCAGGTCGGTGAGCTTGGTGCCCACGAAGCCTCGGGCCCAGTCGGAGGTCTGGAGGCGGAAGGCGGGCTCGTCCGCGGTCAGTGCCTCGATCACCGACTCGGCGGCGGCCTCGGCGGTCTGCGCGCCGTCGAGGAACTGGGAGATCGTCCGGTTCAGGTAGGCGTTCAGCTGGGGCGCGTACGGTCCGGCATCGGCGACGGCCGCTTCCAGGTCGACGCCGACGTTGGCGACGAACTCGGTGGCCACGGCGCCGGGCTCGATCACGGAGACGGACACGCCGTGCGCCGCGGCCACGGGGGCCAGGCTCTCCATGTATCCCTCGACGGCGAACTTGGCCGCGCAGTAGGCCTCGTTGAAGGGCTGCCCGATGACGCCGCCGACGCTGGTGACGGTGATCAGCCGGCCGCCGGAGGTGCGCAGGTGGGGCATGGCGGCCTTCGAGACGTTGAGCACGCCGAAGAAGTTGACCTCCATGACCTTGCGGACCTCGGCCACGGACTCGTTCTCCAGGGTGCCGAGGTGTCCGGCGCCCGCGTTGTTGACGACGGCGTCCAGGTGGCCGTAGTCGGCGATCACGCCGTCGATAGCGGAGGCGATCGAGGCCTCGTCGGTGACGTCGAGCCGGCGGATGTCGAGCTCCACGCCCGCCTCGGCGGCGGCCTTGCGCAGGGCGTCGGAGCGGCTGGGGTCACGCAGCGTAGCGATCGTCGTCCAGCCGGCGCGTGCGGCGGAGACGGCGGCGGCGAGGCCGATGCCGGAGGAGGTGCCGGTGATGAGGACGACCTTGGGGGACTGGGCAGACATGGGGAGGCCTTTCAGGGCACGGGGATGTCGAATGTCGAGGGGGGCGTGCACGCATTTGAGTGCGTGTACACACACCATAATCTTTACGTGCATGTACACGCAACCGCTAAGCTGAAGGCATGCCGAAGAAGAAGCTCACGCAGGCGGAGATGCCGGTAGCCGACCACGCCTTCTACGGGCTGGTCTGGGCCGGGACCGTCCTGACGGACCGCGTGGACCGCGCCCTGAGCAAGGCGCACAACCTGCCGGTCTCCTGGTTCGAGGTCCTGCTCTGGCTGGCCTCCAGCCCCGACCCCGTTCCGGCCTCGGTCCTGGGCAACAGCACCATGCTCAGTCGCAGCCAGGTCTCGCGCGTCGTAGACGCCCTCCAGAGCCGCGGCCTGGTCACCCGCACCCCCTCGCCCCGCGACGCCCGCTCCGTCGAGGTCTCCCTCACCCCCGAGGGCCACCAGCTCTTCGAGGCTGCCGACGCCACCCGCCGCGAGTGCCTCGCCCCCGTCTTCACGGACCTCCTCGACCAGAACGATCTGCAGGCACTCAGCACGGTGTGGCAAAAGCTCAAGGCCAACAAGGACGCCTAGGCCCTCCGTCGCCTGTCTCCGGCCTGCCGTGCGAAACCCCGACGAACAGTACGGAAGCCGCAACCAACGCTGTAGGTACGGATACTCATGTGTAAGCCGCAAGCCATCGCTTACCTTCTCCGGATGCCTACGAACTCGACGCCGCAGCCTGCCTCTACGGGCAGAGCGGGAGGGTGCTGCTGCCTGCTGCTGACCTTCCTGCCCGTCGCCTGGCTCCTCGCCACCCCCTTCCTGCCGGAGCAGGTGGCCTGGTTTCCCATCTCGCTCGGAGCCGTGGTCTGGAACGGCACGGACGGCCAAAGCGGCATCAGCCACTGGTTCGGCTAGGGGCTGTCCGGCCGGTCATGTGACAGCTGCCATCATCCGGCTCCGCTCATGACCGGCTGGCCGCGCTCGGGTCAAGTGCCGGGGCAAGGGGCGGGAAGGGGGTGGGAAGGGGCCGGGAACGAGGTGGGAATGCGATGGGAATGAGAAGGGAATGCGGTGAGGGGCGGAGGATAATTTCCTGTCGGGGCCGCTGCCTGGCGTGGCACTATCGCCGTCATGTCAGACTTTATGACGCCTGATCAGCTTGCCGCCCGTACGTCACGCGCCTTCGACGCCGCCATCGCCGCGGGGCGTGATCTCGGGCTCGCAGTCGCCGATGCGACCGTGCTCCACGATGCGTTCTCCGTTGTCGTGCACCTCGCTCCGTCACCAGTGGTGGTCCGGGTGCCCACCGTCCTGCCGTCGTACGTCGACCTGGACACGCAGGCGGCGCGGCAGCGCGTTGAGCTCGATGTGGTGGGGTGGCTCGCGCGCAAGGGCATCCCGGTGATTCCGCCGAGTCCGCTCGTGCCGCGGCAACCCGTGCAGCGCGACGGCTTCTCGATGACGTTCTGGCAGTTCGTCGAGCAGGACAAGAACGTCGTGCCGGATTTTGTGCACAACGCCAGCCTCGTCGTCGACCTGCACGCCGCGCTGCGCGACTACCCGGGGGACCTGCCGTTCCTGTCGGCGGACGAGCCGCAGTTCACCACAGAGGGACTCGCGGCCCTCGAAGCGCGTCCCGACCTCATCGAGCCGGCCGAACTCGACCGCGCGCGGCGGGAGTGGGAGGTCCTGGAGCCTGTCGTCCGCTCGCGCGCGGGATTCGAGGCGGCGTTCCCCGGAATCAACCTGCAGCCGATTCACGGGGACGCCCCTGCGGTCAACATCGTTGCCACTCGCGACGGCGCGTTGTACTCCGACTTCGAACTGGCCACGCTCGGGCCGGTCGAGTGGGACCTGGCTGCCCTCGGTCCCGAATGCGAGGCCGCGTACAACTCCACCGCGCAGCGCCGAGGTATACGGCAGTTGGACGAGCGTGTGCTGCGCTTCGTCAATGCGGTGGGTATGTTGCGGGCGGTGGCCTGCCTCGCGCTGGCGCCGCAGATGCCCATGCTCGTGGAGGCGCTGAAGCCGGCCATCGAGCAGTGGCGGACGATGCCGTTTGCCGGTGGCCTGCGTGACTGAATGCGGGATGTGTCTGAATGCGGGACGTGTCTGAATGGGGTGTGACCCAGGTACGCTCCAAACGGGCCATGGGGTGATCTTGGCGGCGTCAGGGGGCGCCACCGTCACCCGTTCAGCCCAGCGTCGTTGATGGTGACGTTGGGCCGTCGTCTGGGGCCGGGATGGGCTGTGACCTCGATTGAGCGGACCGCGTATCCGCGGTTCAAGCAGCTGATCAGTGCGCGCCTGGACGTCGACTTCACCCCTCTGCGCGGCGACGAGCCAGCGACCGAGGGTTTCTCGCAGGCCGCGTGAGCTGGTGTCCCGAGTCGGCGGACGTCACATCACCGCTCCACCTGGTCGGGCGTGACCTTCACGTCTCCTTGGGCTCCTGATCGTTGTGTTCTTGCTCCTGCGCCCAGACGATCGCCCATTCGTCGAGCGGACGAAGGGCATCACGGAGTGCTGTCCCCAGCCGAGTGAGCTCGTAGCCATCGGCCGAGGGCGCGATGATCCCGCTCGATGCGAGTTCGCGGAGCCGCTGGTAGAGGACGCTGGATGACAGCCCTTCGCACCGTGCCAGCAGCGCGCGGGCACCGAGCGGACCCGCACGCAGCTCCCAGAGAATTCGCAGCGCCCACCGACGGCCGAACAGGTCCAGCGCGGCCATGAGGGGACGGCCGGTCGTCGATCCACGAACCGGTGTTCCTGGGCGCGGCGTCGGCATGACCCTCCTTGCGTTTCTTTATTCGAAACACTAGCATCCATCCGGTGTTTCTGATTTCGAAACGAACTCGACGGGAGAGCCGATGTCGCGGATAGCCCTGCTGGAACCGCAGTGCACCGACCAGGCCGGCGCACTGCTCGCGCGCATGATGACCGGGGACGCCCCGCCGATCGGGCTGTTCCGCATGTTCGCCAGAAACCGCCCGATGGCCGGCGCCATGCACGGGTGGGGTCGCTACGAGTTGGGCAGCCAGCTGACGTCCCTGGACGGAGGTCGTCATGCATAGGTCGTTGGTCCTGTATTCCGAGCCCGCCGACCCTGACCACTTCCGCGACTACTACGTGAACCACCACCTTCCGCTGGTCAAGAACTGGCCCGGCCCGCTTGCGTGGCGCTACAGCTTCGACGTGGCGGCGAACGAGGGAGAAGCGCCGTATTTCGCGGTCTTCGAAGCCGACTTCGCTGACGCCGCCGCCATGGCCGCGGCGCAGGCGTCGCCGCACGGCCAGCGGGTGGCCGCCGATGTCGTCAACTACGCCACCGGCGGTTTGGTCGTCATCCACTATCCGGTGCAGGACGGCACCGGCTGAGGCAGGCCGGTACGCTCCGGGACGCGTTCGGTCGGCCGCTTAAGGCCAGGTCCGGCTAGCGGCGGACGCCGTTGGCGGTTGCCGGTTCGTTGAGCGTCAAAGGGGTGGGCCGATGTCCTGGCGGGATGTCACGGTGGTTGATGCGTGCGTGCGACGTGACGGTCGGGGCGGTAGCCCCACGGCCGTCACCGACGACGACCCGGCGGCGACGGACGCTAACCGGCGTGCGGTCGCTGCTGCAGCCGGCACCTCGCACGCGGCGTTCCTCGGCCCGGGGCGGACGCCGGACGGTGGCTGGCCGGTCCGGTTCTTCACCGCCACCGCCGAACTGTCCGGCTGCGGCCACGGCACCGTTGCCGCGCAGGCCGTCCGGTTGACCCGCACCGCGCTGGGCGAGCTGAGCGACCGCCAACACACCGGCGGGCGCACGTTCGACACCGTCGCGATCCGCCGCCCCGCCGGCATCGAGGTGTGGTTCGACCAGGGCCTCGTCGCGCTGCGACACCCGGCACCGGACGAGCGCGCCGCGATCGTCGCCGCGCTCGGGCTCACCGCGGACGACCGGCATCCGACCGACGTGCCACGGATCGCCGCGCCCGGCGCACCACGCATGCTGGTACCGGTCCACGACAGGTCGGCGCTGCTCAGGATCTGCCCACACCTCGGCAGGCTGACAGCGGCATGCCAGCGGTACGGGCTCCTCGGCTGTTTCGTGTACGTACCGCCGGTGGGCGACCGACCGGGTGCGGCGCGGATGTTCGCGCCGGCGATCGGTGTCGACGAGGACGTCGCCAACGCCAACAGCACCGGCTGCCTGGCCGCCCACCTGCTCGACACGACAGGGGCGCAGACGGTCGCGATCGAGGTGGAGCAGG
The DNA here is from genome assembly GCF_053595675.1 of Streptomyces sp. NPDC002446. Classification (NCBI taxonomy): domain Bacteria; kingdom Bacillati; phylum Actinomycetota; class Actinomycetes; order Kitasatosporales; family Streptomycetaceae; genus Streptomyces; species Streptomyces sp. NPDC002446. Next base: position 61,457 of record NZ_JBSFYC010000038.1, read on the forward strand.
GCGACACCCTCGGTCGACCGGCCAGCGTGCTCGCTTCGGCCCGACGCGGGCCGGCGGGCATCACGACCCGGGTCGGCGGGTTAGCGGTGGTCCGCGACGGACACTGAGGCGACGACTAGACCGTCCTCTTCTGCGATCCGCGCATGGGGCTGGGGCTGTCCGCTGCGGTCAAGCGTTGGCACCCGGTGGCGGCCGCAGCCCCGACCGACGCACCGAGCCAGGGCCGGTCGAGACGATGACCGGCTCGCCGGAAGGGCGGCGGCCCGAACAAGAACGAAAAGGAGACGACAAGGAGGTACGAGTCGCACCAGTACGACGTGATCGGCCATCAACCCCGAGCCCCTGCCACAGATGTCGCCAGACCTGGCCGAGCTCTTCGAGGACGGACACTGATGTACGAGGTCCGCGACTCTCACAAATGACCATCTGTGAGAGTTCCGCGAGAGGCCGGTTCGTGATCACGTTTCCGCAGGTCGCCATTCGCAGAAAACCTCTCAAAACTCCGGTGCTCTGCAAGGCAGTTCTGAGAGACTTCCCGCGTTGATCTCACGACCGAGCAGGCCGCAAATGCGGTAGAACGACACGACTGCCCGAAGTGCGAGGCTCCGGCCGGGAGTCCGTGCCGCACCCGCGGCGGGAAGACCGCAACGAAGTACCACACCGCCCGCTTCATCCTCGTTCCCGCGCTGCGCGAGGAACTCGACGTTGCCGTTCCTGACGGCCGCGGTCCCGGCCGGGCCTGGGTTCCGGGCCCGCGCATCGAAGCCGCCGAGCCGGCGCCGGCCGCGGCCGCGATCCGGATCGGGTACGCCTGCTGCTCCACCGCCCAGCAGGAACTGCAGTCCCAGCTCGACGCGCTCGACCGCGCGAACTGCAAGCGCGTCTTCTCGGAGAAGATCTCCACCCGCGTCAAGTTCCGCCCCGAACTGGCGAAGACGCTCAAGCTCGCGTACGACATCCGCGAGGCCGCCCCGGACCAGCCGATCATCCTCACCGTCCACGAGCTCAAGCGCCTCGCGCGCAATGCCGCCGAGCTAATGGCGCTGTCCGGGCAGCTGCAGGCCGCCGGCGTCCAGCTCGAACTCCTCACCGGCCCGCTCACCGGCATCTACGACCCCAACGGCATGGGCGCGATGCTCTTCGCCGTCCTGGCCGCCTCCGCGCAGATCGATCGCAACTACATCCGCGAGAAGACCCTCGAGGGCCAGCAGGCCGCCGCCGCCAAGGGCAACCACGGCGGCCGCCCGAAGGTGATTGACGACGACATGCTCACCTTCGCCGTCACGCTCAAGGCCAAAGGCACCCCGGTCCCCGAGATCGCCAAGAAGCTCACCATCAAGACCGGCAAGAACGCCGGCAGGAACCCGTCCGTCGCCTCGCTCTACCGCGCGCTCGCCGAGGTCGACTAGACCAAGATCACCCCATGGCCCGTTTGGGCCGTATCTGGGTCACACCCCTGAATGCGGGACGTGTCTGAATGCGGGACGTGACTGAGTACAAGAGTTGAGTACAAGAGTTGGTGCGCAAGAGCTGAGTAAAGAGTGAGCGGTGCGTCCGGGGCGGAGCAGTTGCCTCGAAGTGATCGGTGACGCGCCCGGGTGCGGCTCCGGTCACGGAAGGTACTGGAGCAGGTCGCGCTGTGCAGGGAAGCTGCCTGAGCGCCCCCGCCGCGCTTCGCCCGCCTGCCGGGCCTCTCTACCACGACCTGGTGGCCTGGCTCCGGGCTCTCCAGGAGGGCACCCTCGTCCGGGTGAGGTCTGGCATCTGCGGACATGTGCGTGGGCAGTGACAGCGCGGTTGTCTTCGGCACGCTCCGATCGAAAGGACCGCGCGCATGCGCATCCGTACCGCCTTGGCCGCCGCCACGGGCGCCCTGGCCCTCGTCGTCGCCCTGCCCACGTCGGCCTCCGCGGCCGAGGGGCACTTCCAGTACACGTACACCGGGCTGGACGGCACTCCCCAGATCGCCGTACTGGAGGACCCGGAGAGCTGGGGCTGCGTCACGTTGCCAGAGGTGGCGGACCCAGGTGCCAGCTCACCCGCCCACTCGCCGCGCAACAGGACGGATGAGTTCGCCACGGTCTACACGGGGCCGAACTGCGACGGTGACTCCTTCACCTTGCGGCCGCACACCGGATACGGAAGCGAACGCCTCAAGCTCCGCTCGGTCATGTTCGCCCCGTTCCCCGTCTGATTGGCACGCTCCGCCCGCGTTCCTACTGGGCGCGGGCGGCGGTTGCACGAACGGGTGCCGGGCCCAGGGCCTGGAGCAGGGGCAGGGCCTGGACCAGGGCGCCGTCATGCTTCGAGAGCCCTCATCCAACTGTGTAGCGGTGAGGGCGTTGTTGTGTGGCCGCAAAGGGGTCCGAGCGCGGTTCGGGGGCATGATGCGGGCCATGGGATTCGAAGGACGTATGCACTCACCGCACTCACCGAGGAATCCGCTCTCCATAACACTGCGGCGAACCGTAGACGTTATCCGTCCCCGAGTGCAGGCCGTGTGCCCTGCCAGAATTGAGTTCGTCGTCGGCACACAGACCAATGGCGCACCGCACCTGGGCACCAATATCGTGCAGACCTCCGCTTTCCTCCTGGCCCAGGAGGCGCGCCAGGCTTTCGGAGTGCCGACTGCGGTGCGGTTTTCCGTACTGGACAACGCGAGCCACGAGACCACCCTCGAACGCCAAACCGGGCACGTCTTTCAGCGGACCGGTTTTCACGCGCTTGGCGAGGACGGCATCGCGGTCCTCATCGAGGACTACTATCGGCCGCTGTTCACGGCCCTGTCGTTGGCAACCGACATCGAGTGGACGACCCAGACCTATACCCGCCAGCAGGCCACCCCGGCTTTCCGCGTGGAGTTCTTACGCACCCTTGAGGCGTGGGACGACCTGCGCTGGTGGCTGGCGCCCTCCACCGGTGACGTTCCGATCCGGCTGCCGTGCCCCGACTGCGGCTGGGCAGAGCAAGACGCCCAGCGCACCCAGCTGCTCCACAGACAAGAAGACCAGGCCGTCTTCCAGGCGGTGTGCCTCCACCACGGTGGATACGAGGCGGTCATCGACTCCGTTGACGGCGGTTACCTCGATCTCACCAGCCTGCACCGCAATGTTGTCAAAGAACGTGACCTCAGCCGTGACACCTCCGCCCTGCATGTGATGGTCAAGGGCAGTGACTGGGCATACGCGAGCCCCCTCGTGGACGGGGCCCTCGCCGCGATGGGCGCTCCCGCCAGCGTCATGCCCACGCGCATCTTCACCCCGCTGGTGGTCTCCACTACCGGAGCCCACCTGTCGAAATCGCTCAACCGGGCGCTCGGGCCGGGGCGCGCCTATCCCGATGTCGAGCCCTGGATGCTGTCGACCGCCGACTGGCCGGGGTCCATGGACCAGTACGCGGACACCCTCATCGAGCTGGTCGGCCGACTGCTGGCCGATCCCACACACTTCTTCCGTTCCTACAGTGCAACCGAGCTGGGACACCTGGCAGGCTCACTACCCGTCAAACCCACACGCGCATAGGGAATTTCTTCGGGAGCATCATGCTGACCGACGCCCGATGAAGGTACCCAAGGGCAACCGAGCTCCCCGCGTCGCTATCACCGCCGGGACGAAGACGCCGCATCGGCCGGCGAGGTCGCCACCGACGGTTCCGGTTCCGCAGATGCGATGTCAGTGGTCCGCATTACGGTGTCACGCATGACCGACATCAGTTTCTGGACGACGCCGGCGGACCGCATGGTCCGCGGCGGCATGGGCCGCTGCGATATCACCATTCTCCAGCCGCCGTTCACGGAGAACGCCCACACTCTTCCGGCCAATGACCCATCCAGGGCACGAGAGTTCGCCCGTTCTTTCGGCACCGTCGATGAGGTGCTGGGAGAGGTCGAGATCCGTCCCGCGAACCAGACCCTGTACCTCGGCGAGCGGGAAGACCTCGACCTGGTACAGGCCGGGGCATGGGGTCCCGTACTGGGGATCAGCGATCCCGCACTCGCTGACAACGGCAACGACACCCCGCTGCTGTACGAGGTGGGCCGCCTGCGCGAGCGCTACCCGGACGCGCGGATCGTCGGCCGGGTGGAGGTGGACTTCGGCGAGTCCCACACCGAGGACATCGTGTGGCTCCCTGACGGCACCATGTTCCACGCCTCAGGATGGCCCGGGATGGACCCCTGGGAGTTGACCGGCGACCCTCATGCGGTTGCGGCGGCCCTCGGCATCACCGGCGACATACTGGCCGACATAGACGTCGACCTGGACGCCGAGCCCGAGGAAGTGGAGTGGTCCGCCTTCGTCGGCTTGGCATTGGGGGAGGCCGACCCGTGGCCCTGGACGCACCTGGAAACCTCGGTACTCAAAGTCCGCCACACCGAGAGCTACACCCACCAGATGGAGGGGCTGTACTTCATCGGCGGCTGACGATATCCCTGCCGTCGAGCGGCGGGTGTGTTGTCCGGACGCCCTGATCGTCGGGTCGGGTGTGTCGCACAGTGAACAGCACGGCGAGTCCAAGGCCTTGCTGTCATCGCTCCTCAATCACGGGCATGGGGGCCCCATCCACATGCCACTTCTGGAGGAAGCTCGGCTGCCGTGTCACATCCACCAGCTCGACGCGGCCGCCAATGCTGTCCAAGCGGTGGTACGCGAAGGGTCGGCCGTAGGGGCAGCCGGAGAAGTCAACGGTGAAGCCATTGTCCTCCAGCCGCTGAGAACCCTGCTGGACGGAGCTGGTCCAGTAGCCGAGATGGTCGAATCGAGCTCCTTGCGACGCATCCCAGGGGCTCCCGGCGGGCCCCTCGATCAGCTCGATGAACGGTGGTCCGCCGCGGGTGAAGGCGATGCGGAAGTCCCACTCGCCAAGTCGATCAGCGACAGGAGCACCCCACTCAGCTCCCACGGACCTCCCAAGGTCCTGCATAGCCCTCTCGATGTCCGGCACGACGAAGCACACATGGTAGAACGCAGCAGCAGTCATCAGCTCATGATCGAGCAGATGCCGGTGCTATGTCTGCCGGGTTTTCCGGGGCGGGGCGGGGCGTCAAGCGACAAGTTGTCCGTACTCGATCTTCTATGGGTCGACGTCGTGCCGTGCGCGTCCTGCCGTACGCGTCGTCGCGCGGCATGGCCAGCAGCCGCAAGAGCCTCTGGGCGCCGCGGGCCGGGCCCTGCCCGCAGCCGTCTCCGTCTACTCGAATCGCATCAAAAGGTAACTATCTGGACAAAGTGCTCTCCGGGTGTCCGTTTCTGAACCTTCTCAGACTCTCCTGGGTGTAACCCGTTGCATGAAAATGCGTAATGGCGCATACTCTTCCTATGTCTAAGGTTCTTACCTCCCTTCCCGTCGGCGAGAGCGTCGGCATCGCCTTCTCGGGCGGCCTCGACACCTCCGTCGCGGTCGCGTGGATGCGCGACAAGGGCGCCGTCCCGTGCACCTACACCGCCGACATCGGCCAGTACGACGAGCCCGACATCGCCTCGGTGCCCGGCCGTGCGAAGACCTACGGTGCCGAGATCGCGCGCCTGGTCGACTGCCGCGCGGCGCTGGTCGAGGAGGGGCTGGCCGCGCTGACCTGCGGGGCGTTCCACATCCGCTCGGGCGGGCGTGTCTACTTCAACACCACGCCGCTCGGCCGTGCCGTCACGGGCACCCTTCTGGTCCGGGCGATGCTCGAGGACAACGTACAGATCTGGGGCGACGGCTCGACCTTCAAGGGCAACGACATCGAGCGGTTCTACCGGTACGGCCTGCTCGCCAACCCGCAGCTGCGGATCTACAAGCCGTGGCTGGACGCGGACTTCGTGACCGAGCTCGGCGGCCGCAAGGAAATGTCGGAGTGGCTGCTCGCCCACGACCTGCCCTATCGGGACAGCACGGAGAAGGCGTACTCCACCGACGCCAACATCTGGGGCGCCACCCACGAGGCCAAGACCCTGGAGCACCTGGACACCGGCGTGGAGACCGTGGAGCCGATCATGGGTGTGCGGTTCTGGGACCCCGAGGTCGAGATCCTCACCGAGGACGTGACGATCGGCTTCGACCAGGGCCGTCCGGTGACGATCAACGGCAAGGAGTTCGCCTCTCCCGTCGACCTGGTGATGGAGGCCAACGCCATCGGCGGTCGCCACGGCATGGGCATGTCGGACCAGATCGAGAACCGGATCATCGAGGCAAAGAGCCGCGGCATCTACGAGGCGCCCGGCATGGCCCTGCTCCACGCGGCGTACGAGCGCCTGGTCAACGCGATCCACAACGAGGACACCCTCGCCCAGTACCACAACGAGGGGCGGCGCCTCGGCCGGCTGATGTACGAGGGCCGCTGGCTGGACCCGCAGGCACTGATGGTGCGCGAGTCGCTACAGCGCTGGGTCGGCGCGGCCGTCACCGGCGAGGTGACGCTGCGGCTGCGGCGCGGTGAGGACTACTCGATCCTCGACACCACAGGTCCGGCGTTCAGCTACCACCCGGACAAGCTGTCCATGGAGCGCACCGAGGACTCGGCGTTCGGCCCGGTGGACCGGATCGGCCAGCTCACCATGCGTAACCTCGACATCGCCGACTCGCGCGCAAAGCTGGAGCAGTACGCCGGGCTCGGCCTGATCGGCACCGCCAACCCTGCCATCGGCGCCGCCCAGGCGGCCGCCACCGGGCTGATCGGCACCATGCCGGAGATGCCGGAGGGCGGCGCCCAGGCCATCGCCTCCCGCGGCGAGGTCTCCGGTGACGACGAGGCGCTGGACCGCGCCGCGATGGAGTTCGGCACGGACTGACCTGATACCGGCCCGCCGAGCGGAAGGCTCGGCCGCCCCGGAGGGTGCACTGCTGGGAAGGCCGGATCGTGCGGGAAGGCCAGCTCGTGCGAGAAAGGCTAGCTCGTGCGGAAAGGCCGGCTCGGAGCCATTGGCGCCGAGCCGGCCTTTCCCGTTCGTCGGGACAGTCACGTGACGGAACGGTCATGCGACGGAACGGTCACACTCCGAGACGGTCACGCGCCGGGACGGTCACACGCCGGAACAGTCACACGACGGAACGCGCGATGCGGAACCCCACGTCGTCGACCCGGAAGGTCGGGTGGCTGCGGCGCCGTGCGGAGGCCCGGCAACTCCAGTGCTCATCGAACCAACCACCGCCACGGAGCACCCGGTAGCTGCCGTAGACCTCGGCGTCGTAGACGTCCCAGCACCAGTCCCAGACGTTGCCGAGCATGTCGTAAAGCCCCCACGAATTGGGGCGCTTGCCGCCCACGTCGTGGATGCGCTCGTGAGAGTTACCGCGGTACCAGGCGATCTCATCGAGCTCCCCGTAACGCGGCCCGGACGTACCGGCACGGCAGGCGTGCTCCCACTCGGCTTCGGTCGGCAACCGGTAGCCGTCGGCGGACGCGTCCCACTCGATGTCGTCGCCGTCGGCGCGGAGGTGGTACGCGGGCGTGAACCCCTCGCGTCGGGACAGGGCGTTGCAGAACCGCACCGCGTCCCACCAAGAGACACACTCGACCGGCAACCGGTCCCCATGGGCGGTGCTCGGGCGCTGGCCTGTGATCTGTGCGTACAACGCCTGGGTGACCGGGAATGCCGCGAGCCGGTAGGGCGCAAGCTCGACCGACCAGCTGCGCTGCGTACGCCGGTCCGACAGCGTCACCTGCCCCGGTGGGATGGCGATCATCTCGTTGCCCGTCATCACGTCCATGATCAGCAGATCCTAACGGGGCCTACCTGCACGAAACGCCAGAGTCGAACAGGTGCGCCCGTGCGTGACGTCGTCGTCGCTGACGTCCTGTGGTCAGCCGAGGAAGTTGACCTGGTCTATCAGGCCGTTTCGTACGCGGTAGGTGACCAGGATGCGGATCGGATCGTCGGCGATGCCGTGTGCGATCTCGTGGTCCACCACCCACTCGCCCTCCGTGAGACGCCCGACGATCTCCGCTCTGCAGCGGCCTTCGGCGAACTGGGGGCCGTAGGCCTCGCGCAGTGCCTTCCGGCCGTGCAGCTCGCTGCCGTCGCGTCGGGAAACGCTCGCGTCCTCGGCGTACGTCGCCGCAAACGCGTCGAGGTCATGGGCGTTGTACGCGGCGAGCTGACGCTCCACCACGGCAGTGGGCTCGATTTCGAGGTCGTCGATGTCGGTCATGTTGGTCATGCTCATGCGGACAGCGTAGGGCGGCCGGTGCCCGCCCGGGGTACGGGCCTTGGCCGGACCATGACTCTACGGACCACACCCTGAGGCAGGAAGGTGGCTGCTGCCACCGAGCGTCTCACCTGCCCAGACGGGCCGCCTTGACCGCGCGTTGCGCGAAGACATCCGCACGACGGGCTGCCGTCTGACGCAGCGCATCTTTGCGGTCTCGTTTGGACAGTCGGTCGAGATACGTATGGCCAAGGAGGTGGTCGGTCTCGTGCTGCAGGCAGCGCGCGAAGTAGCCCGTCCCTTCGATGACAAGGGGCTTGCCGTCCTTGTCGAACCCGCGGACAACGGCACGATCCGTACGGGGGACCTCCATAGTGGCACCGGGCACGGACAGGCAGCCCTCGAAATCGTCGACGAGTCGGCGGGTGCCCGGATCGGGCAGCTCCAGGACGGGGTTGATGATGTGGCCGACGTGCCGGATCCCGTAGTCGTCCGGGCAGTCGTACACGAACAGCTGCAGATCGACGCCTATCTGGTTGGCGGCCAGACCGGCACCGTCGGCCACATGCATCGTCAGGAACATGTCGTCGATCAACGCTGACAGCTCTGGAGTTCCGAACTCGGTCACCTCCCGGCACGGTCGGCTCAGGACCTCCTCACCCACCTCCGTGATCCGGCGCAGCGACCCCCGCTCCGCCTCCGGCGGCAGAGCGGGATACGAGTCGACGGATTGGCCCTGTACACGGACTCGACGGTCCACGGGACGGGGATGATCGTGACGAACGGCCATCGCAGTTCCCCCCTTCTGCGCACGCCGTACATGTCGCGGACGTCAGCGCAGTCATGCCTTCTGGTAAGGCTCCTTGCCAAGACCTTTGCAAAGTAGCAGACTTTGCAAAGTGACTGAAGGCGACCTCAACTCCCTGCCCGACCAGACGCGGGACACCGGCGACGATCTGCGTGAGCATCAGGTCCGCACGGACCTACTGGACCTGCTGGCTCAAGTCGGCACCGTCACGGCGACCGAAGCCGCCGCCCGGCTGGGCTACAGCTCTGGTCTCTGCTCGTTTCACCTTCGGCAGCTCGCACGCCACGGGCACATCGAAGAAGCCCCTCACCGCGGGGGGCGCGCACGCCCCTGGCGCCTGAGGCAGCACAATCCCACCGCCGACGCACCGGCGTATGAGCAGTTCGGTGACCTGGCCCGAGGGCTGGAGGACGAGAGCTGGCAGCGATGGCTCGCCCAACGCGACCAAGCGCCGGCCGAATGGCGCCACGACGAAGCCTTCAGCGCCGTTGCCTACCTGACGCCCGAAGAGATGAGCCGCGTTGCCGACGTCATCCGACGGGCACTCGCCCCCTATCAAGACCGCGAACAACGCCCTCTGGCCCGGCCTGACGGCGCCCGACCGGTGGCCCTCATCACCCGGCTGTTCCCCTTGCTTCCCCACGCGACAGACGAGACGGACCACGCCTGAGAAGCCGAGAATTGGCCAACGGCTCGCCTGAGTACCCGAGTAATTGCCGCGAACGTGAACGCGAACTCGAACGTGAACGTTGACGTGAACGCGAACTCGGACCCGAACTCCAACTCGGCCCCGAACCCCCACCCGCACCCGGGCCCGCGCCCGCGCCTGGCCACGTCCTGGTGGCGAACGAGGCCCGGCGGGCCCGGCGGACTGTGCTGGGTGGGCGCTGTCTCAGGACAACATGTGGACCTTGTACTGCATGATGCGGTAGTTCCTCGGGTCGTACCACTGGCTGACGACGATGTGGAAGTTGCCGAACGTCGAGCCGGGGATGACGAATCCGCCGTACGGGCTGGCTACGAGGTTGGCCGCCTCCTGCCCCGGGTTGCAGGGCAGGATCATCGTCTGCTCCAGCGTCTTGGTCAGGTCTGACGTCGGGAGCGGGAAGACCATCGCCCGGATCGACAGGGGGTTCATGTTCAGCCATGTGAGGACGTACTTGCCGTCCATGGCACGGAAGCAGATCTCGCCCCACTTACGAGTGCCGAAGACAGTGGTCGGAGGCGCGCCCCACCGCCAGTCGCCGTCGGCGTAGCCCCACGGTTCGTAGGCGTCCGGATTGCCGAGGCTGTCCTTCCGTACCCGGTGCAGCAGCATCCCCGATTCCACGTCGCGGTTGAAGACGGTGGAGAGGACGTAGCAGTAGTCGCCCTCGGCCACGGCGTACGTCTTCTGCTGGAACTGGCCGCCGTGCAGGTCACCCGGCCACTGGCACAGATACTCCCAGGTCTCACCGTTGTCGGTGGAGCGCCAGAAATCCGTGTGGTGGGTGTCATAGATGACGCCGCGCATGAGGTGCATGTACATGACGCCGTCGACGACGAACACGTCGGACGGGATCGCCGTCGTGGCCTTGTCGCCGACCGGCGTGTGCGGCTCGTCGACAAGGCTGTTGGCGTGGTCGCCGCCTACGCTGCCGTCGATACGCAAGTTGCCCAGGTCCGCGCTGCTGGAGCGCAGGCCGACCGGGGCGCGCCAGTCGTCGGCGGGCTCGCCCGGCTGCGGTACGTGGTCGCCGTTGAAGGTGTCGCCGCAGACGAACAGCATGGTGCCGTTCGGGCACAGCACGGGGATACCGAGGTCGGTCCACGGCGATGCCAACGAGCCGGTCTCGTCCGGGCCGCTCAGATTCTTCACCTTGATCGCGAGCGTCGGGCTGGACGGGTCGTTGGGCCCGCCGGCCCTCGCTACCCCGGTACTCGAACCGGCGACTCCCGCCCCCACAGCGACGCCGAAACCGACCTTGAGGAGCTTACGGCGGGAGTACCCGCCGATCGCCGAGTGCTTCTCGTCCGATGGAGGTGTCATTCTGTCGATGCCTTTCAGAGTCGGCTCAGTTGTAGACGGAGATACGGCGATAGGGAGATAGCTTTGGTGTCGCTGGCCTCGGTGAGGGGTCGGGGGACAGTTTCCGAGCAGCGCGGCGCCCGTAGCGAGCAGGTACTTGGCTATGCGCATATGCCGCCTTCCTGGCGTCTGCCGTGCGTGAGCGCTTCGGTAGAAGGCCGTCGACGCCGGGCAGCCTGACTGCAACGGACGGCGCGTCGACGCTAACCAGGACCGATGAAATGGCGATGATCGTGCTGATAGCCGCGTTGATGGCCGTGCGAGGCCGGGACGTCTGCCCAGGTGTGTCAAGGGTGACCGTCTACTGAACGCGAGTGGATCTGGGCGGATTTGGCGGCAACGCGTGTGCGTCATCGATGTCGCGAGGCGGCGATGGGGTAGAGTGTGCGACGATGTTCCGCCCTCGATCCGAGGCGGGATTACGCGGGTGTAGTTTAATGGTAGAACATGAGCTT